>CAYYGY010000072.1:0-5032 GCA_964471735.1 uncultured Eubacteriales bacterium | reverse complement strand
AGTTGTTTAAGGAGGTAGGTTATGGATTTTTTGCACCGCACGTGGGCAGAGATAAATCTTGATAATTTGAAGCATAACTTTGCACAGATAAAGCAAAAGGTAGGCAACAGTATGATCATGTGCGTTGTAAAGGCCAACGCATACGGTCACGGCGCCGTTGCCGTAGCGGCTGAGCTTGAAAAGTGCGGCTGTGACTGGCTTGCCGTTTCTAACATAGAGGAGGCAGAGCAGTTAAGACAGACGGGCATAAAGACGCCGATACTTATCTTGGGCGCAACGCCTGCCGACTGCGCAAAGCGGCTGGCAGACAACGACATAACGCAGGCGCTTTATTCTGCTGAGTATGCTCAGGCGCTTTCCGAAGCGGCGACACAGGCGGGCGTCGAGGTAAGGGTTCACTTAAAGCTGGACACAGGTATGCGCCGTATCGGCTTTAACTGTGCCGATGAATCGGAAATAGACGCCGCGACGAAAGCATGCAGGCTGTCAGGAATATCGGTGGGAGGAGTTTTTACCCATTTTGCGACCGCCGACCTTGACGGTGATGCCTGCTCAGACGGCAGTTTTACTGACAGACAGTTCAGGCTTTTCACCGAAACGGTAGAAAAAATAGAGCGCGCAGGAGTTAGGTTTGCCATAAAGCATTGCTGTAATTCGGCCGCCACCGTCAGACATCCTGAGTATAAGCTGGATATGGTGCGCGAGGGTATAGTACTGTACGGTCTGTCGCCGTCTGATGAGATAGGTGCAGACGGATTTAGGCCTGTTATGTCGCTTCGCTCAGTCGTGTCGATGGTAAAAAAGGTCGCGGCAGGCGAGGATATCAGCTATGCCAGAACATTTACTGCAGAAAGAGACCTTGATGTCGCCACCGTTCCTGTAGGCTATGCCGACGGTTACATAAGGGCGTTCGGCAAGGGCAGTGTACTGATAAACGGTAAGCGCGCAAAGGTGCTGGGCAGGATATGTATGGACCAGATGATGGTCGATGTTACCGGAATGGGCGTAAAGTGTGACGATATCGTTACCCTTTTCGGGGACGACGGCGACGATTTCATATCGGTAAACGAACTTGCAAAACTTGCAGGCACGATAAATTATGAAACGGTATGTTCAATAAGCCACAGAGTGGTCAGGGTTTATATTAAAAACGGCGAGCAGGCCTTTTCAACCTGCCTGCTCAACCGCTGAAGGGAGTTAACTATGAGAGCACCGGCCTACTATCAAGACATAAAGACGCTTCATCTCGGCACTGAAAAGTCGCGGTCTTATTATGTGCCTTTTGGCTCAGCAAAGGATATTTTCTCCAAAAAGCGAGAGGAAAGCGACCGTTTCGGTCTGCTTTCAGGCAAGTGGTGCTTTAACTATTACAAAAACATTGACCGTGTGCCGGACACGATATTGGAGCCGGTGATACCGCTTGATAAGAGGACTGAGATAACGGTTCCGTCTGTGTGGCAGATGCACGGCTACGATCAGGTGCAGTATACGAATATACGCTATCCTTTCCCGTGCGACCCGCCGTTTATACCGTCTAATAACCCCGTCGGTGTTTACAGCCGCGACTTCGTCTGCCCGAACGAGTGGGACAACTTTAATAAATATATGGTTTTCGAGGGCGTTGACTCGTCTTTTATGCTGTATGTAAACGGAGAGTTTGTCGGTTACAGTCAGGTTTCGCACTGTACAAGCGAATTTAATATTACAGGCCACATACACGACGGCGCAAACAGAGTCACCGTGATAGTGTTCAAGTGGTGTGAGGGCAGTTATCTTGAAGATCAGGACAAGTTCCGTTTTTCGGGTATATTCAGAGATGTATATCTGCTCGGCCGCCCAAGAGGGCATCTGCGCGATTATGAGATAAAAACATTGCTTGCAGACGATTTCAGAAGCGCTGTTGTAAGCGTTGATATAGATGTTATCAACCCGACCGACGCGATTTTGACCCTCTTTGACCCCGACGGTAAAGAGGTGGACAGGGTGCGCCCCGACGGAGAGGGACATGCTGAGTTTGTTGTTCGCCGCCCCTTGCTGTGGAATGCGGAGGCGCCTGAGCTTTACTCTCTGCTTATCGACGTGGCAGGTGAATACATCGGTGACAGCTTCGGCATACGAAAGGTGTCGGTCGAAAACGGCGTTTTCTGTATAAACGGGCGTGCCGTTAAGCTGAAGGGTGTCAACCGTCACGACGCTGACCCGTACACAGGCTGTGTTATCAGCGAGGACAGTATGCTTCGCGACATCGCGCTTATGAAACAGCACAACATCAATGCTGTACGCACCTCGCATTACCCCAACGACCCCCGTTTTACTCTGCTTTGCGACCGCTACGGTCTTTATGTTTTGAGCGAGGCGGACATCGAAACACACGGAATGGGCGGTGCAGATGTGGATAACTATGCCGTGATCGCCGACGGCAAGGAATGGCGAGAGCCTATCCGTGACCGAGTCGAGCGTATGTTTGAGCGCGATAAAAACCGCTGTTGCATCGCTATATGGTCGCTGGGCAACGAGTCGGGCTACGGCGCCAATTTTGAAAAGGCGGGCGAGTGGCTTCGTGCCCGCGACTCCTCGCGTCTTGTGCATTATGAGAGCACCTTCGGTATCGAGGTTGCACCTGACAAAGCCTTTCCGATAGATTCGGATATATTTTCCAGAATGTATGCGCCAATTGAGTTTTGCCGTACTGCGTGTGAGCAGAACGAGGACGTTTCCCGCCCCTTCCTGCTGTGCGAGTATTCTCATGCAATGGGCAACGGCCCCGGCGACTTAAAGGACTACTGGGACTTGATTTATCAGCAGGACAGATTTATGGGCGGCTTTGTTTGGGAATGGTGCGACCACGCCGTATATGCGGGTAAAGACGAAAACTCAAAGCCGAAGTTTGTCTACGGCGGTGATTCAGGCGAAAAACTGCACGACGGCAACTTCTGCGTTGATGGACTCGTTTCGCCCGACCGCGTTGTAAAGCGCGGGCTTAAAGAACTGAAATATGTTGTTCAGCCTGTCAAGGTCGATGCGATTGACCTTGCGGCAGGCGAGTTTGAGATAACCAACCTATACGATTTTATCTACCTTAGCCGATTTGAGTGCAGGTGGGAGATAACACGCAATGGCAAAACAGTCGACAGCGGCAGTTTAGGCGCGCTTGCGATACCCGCGCACAAGAGCCGCCGTGTAACGATAGATTACACTCTGCCCGAAAACGGCAGATGTTATATAAGGTTCAGCTTTGTTCAGCTGGGCATAGGCGAGCTGTTGACCGAGGGCGACGAGATGGCGTTTGCTCAGTTCAAATTGCCCGTAGAGGTCAGGAAAATAACAAGGACGATGCCGACCGGAGCGATAGAGGTCGATGAATCTAGCAACCGTATCCAGCTTAGGGGCGAGGGCTTCTGCCACGTTTTTGACAAGCAAAACGCGGCCTTCCGCCAGCTTACCTTCGGCAACAGAAAACTGCTGTCTACACCGATGACGTTCAATATCTGGCGTGCGATGACGGATAACGAGCGGCTTGTAAAGACGGACTATGTACGCAACGGCTTTGACCGCTCGGCAGTGCGCGCATATACGACCGGCATCGAGGAGATAAACGGCTGCATCAAGATAAGTCAGGAGATAGCCTTTGTCTGCGATGCAATGGTGCCCAGAGTGAGAGCGCACGTGGTGTGGACGGTCGACCGCAGGGGCAACGTCGGCCTCGACTGTGAGGTAAACATTACTGATTTAGGTGTTACAAGCTCAGGCAAAACTCCGCCCCGCTTCGGCATAAGATTTGTTATGGACAAGGCCTACTCAAAGGTTGAGTATTTCGGCTACGGTCCCGATGAAAGTTATATCGACAAGCGATATTCCGAACACATCGGCAGGTTTGGGTTTGATGTGTTCAGTGCAGACCCCGAAACTATCATGCCGCAGGAATACGGTAACCGATATAAGACAGAGTGGGCGGGTGTTGTTGACCAAAACGGCGCAGGCATTCTTATAAAGAACGACGGCGGTTTTGACTTTTCTGCTTTGCCGTATTCACAAGAGGAGCTTGAGCGAAAAAATCACTTTTTTGAGCTTGACAAGCTCGGCAAAACGGTCGTTTGCGCCGATTTTATGCACAGCGGTGTAGGCTCTAACAGCTGCGGTCCTGCTTTGGCAGAGGAATACAAGCTGCCTAAGGATTTCATATTCAAGCTCAGCCTGCGTCCGATAACCGACGGCGAAGACCTGTGCGAGGCCGCAGATACTGACTATGAAGGAGAGGCACCGATAGGTTATGACCAAATGGAGTTTTAACAAAAGGATAAACAAGACGAGAAGACTTATCTTGATCTTGCTTTTGTGCAATTTAGCGTTTATATGGGGCAACTCGCTTTTGAATCCTGAGATAACTCACTCGATAAGCGATGTTTTAGTTGATATGTTTGACAAGGTCAAAGAGGAAGGCACCTCCTCTGCTTCAAGCGAGGACACTTCTTCAGACGATGTGTATATCCAAACAAATACCCCACCCGAGATAATAGAGAAGTATCCCGAAACGTTTAACGTAAGCAAAACCAAATGGGAGTACAGAGCCTACGTGCGGAAGACAGCCCATATTCTCGAATTTTTATGCTTTGGTCTGCTTTGCACCCTCTATTTCTTCTTTGAGAAAGTGTGTGTTGCAGGCGCCAAAAAAATCGCTGTCATCGGCCTTGCTGTCCCAATAACAGATGAGTTGATACAACTGTTTTTCGACAGGTCGTCAAGGGTGAAAGATGTGCTGATAGATATCGTTGGCTATGTCGCCGGCGTTGCAATCGCTGTGTTGGTAATGCACCTGATAGAAAAGCGCCGAAGGAAAAAAGAACAACCGTAAAAAAGCAACCCCTGATGTAACGGGCTTGATACGTTACATCAGGGGTTTTACCTTAATCAAAGAACCATCGTTCGTCTTTATCTTCGTCTTTGTCCTCGCTGTCAAAGTCAAAGCCCGAATCCTCTATCGGCTCAAACGCCTTGAGGTCAGTTCGCTCACCGTCGGGCTTGGGGTTGCCGT
>CAYYGY010000071.1:0-5127 GCA_964471735.1 uncultured Eubacteriales bacterium | reverse complement strand
TCCTTGAAAAACTCCCTCTTTTCTTTAAATAGAATAAACCTCTATGCGCAAAGTTAATGCAGCCATAGTAGGCTTTGCTTTGATGTTAACGCTCGTTGTGGCAGATAAACTAACTTTCAGGTTTAATGCAACAGCGAGCGTTGTTGTAATTGTTGCAACAGTTGTTTCGGTCGTACTGATACGCAGGGAAGATGGTATACCGCAACTTTTGCCTGCTGTTTTGTTTGTAATGGCGGCAGGATTTATGATGATGTCTGTAAGACAGTATCAGTACATCGAAGCGGCCGAGAATATTTCTGACGGTGAGACACGCACATATGCAGGCTATATAAGTGATTTACCTCAGTACGATTCAAGCTATGTCTATTCGTTTAAGATAGATACGGCAAACGGCGAAAAGATAGACAAATATGAGATAAAGGCTTACTCGTATGAGTGCTTGGACGCTGACCTGTATTACCGGTTCGAAGGTGACTTTGCAGTAGAAGGCGATATATGTTATTTCAGTATAGGTGAAGGCGAACAACTGACGTTTTATCCGACGCAAAGCCGTGATGTAAAATACTGGCTCTGTATTCTCCGTCGAAATGTTGACGATATTCTGCACACCCTCTTTGACGGTGAGATTCTGGATTTTGTTAAGGCTGTTGTGTTGGGTGATACCGTCGGTCTGTCGTACTCAACTCAAAACGCTGCCAATACAAGCGGTTTGGCGCATATAATAGTTGTTTCGGGACTCCATCTTTCGATAGTGTCCAGAAGTGCGTTCTATGTTCTGATGTTTTTGACCGGCGCAAAACGAAAACTAAGCTCAGCTGTTTCCGCGTTCGTTGTGGTGCTGTTTATGGGCATAAGCGGATTTACGCCGTCAATAATGAGGGCAGGTATCTGCACCCTGCTGTATATCTTATCGAACGTCATAGACGAAGATACAAGTCCGTACAACTCGCTTGGAATGGCGATTATAATCACCGGTATAATTGACCCTTGGACGGTCTCAGGCAAAGGCTTTATGCTGTCAACGTTCTCGATTCTCGGCATTAATTTTATAGGAAACAGACTGTTCAGATTTATAACCGATAGGTTTAATATTCCAAAACCGCTGAGAAAAATGACGAGTGCGGTTTGCGTGACTGTCGGTGCCCAGCTCGGCGTTCTGCCGGTCTTGCTGACTATGTCTGACACATTTTCACTTGTTGCTGTGGTGTCTAACTTAGCCATTGTTTCGGTGATAGATATTTTGATGTTTTGTGCGATTTTAGGTGTGTCGTTTGCCGCGATGGGCATCTTTCCTGTTGCGGCCGCACTCGGTAGTGTGACAGCATACTGCGCTGAATATTGTATAAAGGCGATAAACTTTTTCGGCGGCCTTAACTACCTGACCGTAGGAATAAGCGGATACATCGTGACGGTGTTCGGTATACTGTGCTGTGTGGTTGCTGTTTTGTCTATAGCGCTCGGCAAAATGCGTACGGGTGCGCTTGTTTGTTCTATGCTGATACTGCTGTGTTCAAGTATCAACTGTGTCGTCAGAAACAATTGTGTTACCTTCCGTATAACCGACGGCGGTTGTTATGTGTGCGACTCTGACGGCAACATAGTCGCCGTTTCCTACGATAATTCTTGGACTGCGGCAAGCGAAACCAAAAATTTTATTTCTAGCTGCGGCAGAGATACGCTTGCGGTGATGGTCAGCTTCGATGAGGCAACGCTGATAGAACTTTTCAACGATATCAAGCCGTCTGTTTGCGTAACAGACGAGTATGAGGTGGTAGATACAGTGTCCGGTGACGAGACCGATTGCGTCACAACACCGTGCACAATCTCTCTTTCAGGGGTAAACTATCTTTTTGACTATTATTTTACGGTAATAACCGTAGGCGATTTTGTTATCACCATTTACAGAACAGAAACCGATGATGTGTTCAATTCTGATATCGCTGTTTTCGCAACAGGCGGAAAATACGAGTCTGATGACGTATATATGCTAATTAATGATTCTCTTGCGGGTTCTGATAAAAAGATGTATAATGTAAATCAAATGACAGTGACCGTGTTTAATAACGGACGGTATATATTAAGGGAGGGGTGAAAATATGTCACGTATGACTGAGAGAGAACTGGCATCAAACATAAAAGGCGGAAAACTTGAAAACACCTACCTTTTTTACGGCGAAGAGGGATATCTTAAGCGCCTTTATACAGACAGGATAATTAAAAAAGCAGTAAGCGATTTTGCGGATTTCAATCTGCACAGGTTCGATCGGTCGGTCAGAATGGAAGACCTTGTCGCCGCCTGCGATTCGGTGCCTATGATGAGCGAGAAAAGCTGTGTCGTCTTGCGCGACTATAATTTTTCCGCCGCCTCTGACAGCGAACATAAGCAGTTGGCAGAACTTATCGAACATCCAAACAGCACCTGTGTGCTGATAATGCTTTACGAAAATGCAGAGTTTCCTTCTGCCAAAACCAAAAAGGCAAAGGATATAATCTCGGCTGTTGAAAAGCACGGCTGTGTGGTGGAGTTTGAGCATAAAAACGACCATGAGCTGGCCGATCTGGCGACCCGCCGCGCAAGCAAGCGCGAGGTAATATTGCAGCCCACCGTTGCGCGCAGGCTGGTCGAGACCTGCGGCAGTGACATAGAAAACCTGCTGACAGAGGTGGACAAGCTGTGTGCCTACGTCGGGAAGGGATACGCCACTGAGCAGGATATAGACGCGGTCGTCACACGCACCGTCGAGGCATCGTCGTTTGCGCTTGCAAATGCGGTTTGCTCGCGCCGCCGTGACGAGGCCATGAAGATATGCGCCGACCTGTTTGATTTAAAGACCGAGCCGCTGGTTATTATCGGTGCGCTGTCGTCTGTTTTTGTCGATATATACAGGGTCAAAATGGCCGAGAATGAGGGTGTCCGACCTGATTCGATCGCTCAGCAGTTCGGCTACGGCAAAATGGCGTTTAAGCTGAGAAATGCCGCATCAAACGGCAAAAATATGACGCGCGCAACCGCTCTTGAGGCGCTGGAGATATTGAGAGATGCCGATATTAAACTGAAAACCAGTCAGGCTGACGGCAGAGTGATTGTCGAAAAGACACTTGTGAGGCTGTTTGTGGTGGCATCAGGTGACACGGTATGATAAAGATACGGCAGGCAGTCGTTGTCGAGGGCAAGTATGACAAGATAACTCTGGGCAACATACTTGACACGCTGATCATAACAACCGACGGCTTTGGCATATTCAAGGATAAGGAAAAAACAGAACTGATACGCTCTCTTGCCAAGGCGAGAGGAATAGTTGTACTTACCGACAGCGACTCGGCCGGCTTTCTGATAAGAAACAGACTTAATCAGGCGCTTAGAGGCCTTGACTTTGTAAATGTCTATATCCCTGAGGTAGAGGGGCGTGAGCGCCGTAAGGAGCACGCTTCGGCAGAGGGGCTTCTCGGTGTCGAGGGCATGAGCGAGGCGGTAATACTTGATGCGCTCAGCAAAGCGGGCGTTACCTGCGACTGTGTCAGTCAAAAGGGAAAGCCCGTGACCAAGCTCGATATGTATCTTGACGGCTTTTACGGTGCCGCTGATTCAAAACGGCGCAGGGCAGAGCTTTGCAAAATGCTCGGCATACCCACAAAAGTGTCGCCCAATATGCTGCCCCAACTTTTGACCGACCTTGTCGGCTACGATGACTACAAACAGGCAGCAGAGCGTATCAAAAAAGCCTAAATATTACTTTTTGAATAATTTTGCTTGACAATTCATAAGCACTGCTTGTATAATAAATGATGTATTTTAAGATTCGGGTCCTGTGGACTCGAGCCTCTGTTTATTTCGGAGGGAGGGAATTCAGAATGAGTCAGGTGCGTTTAAAAGAGAACGAAAGCCTGGAAAGCGCTCTTCGCAGATTTAAGAGAGCCACTTCGAGAGACGGAGTCATCCAGGAAGTTCGTAAGAGGGAGCACTACGAAAAGCCTTCCGTCAGACGCAAGAAGAAGTCAGAAGCCGCTCGTAAGCGTAAGTTCCGCTAAGTTCTTCTTTAACGGCGTTTGTCGGGCCTTGCTCGGTGCGCCTGTGGCAGACTTTCGGTCTGCTGACTAAATTTCAAAGGTAAAAGCGGCTTGAAGTGCAAGTCGCTTTTTTCTTTGCTTGTCGGAGGTGAGGGTTTTGTCGCTTTTCAAACCTAAAAAAATGGTTCACCGTGTCACCGATATAACTGCCGACTATCTTAAATCTGTCGGCATCAAGGGGTTGGCACTGGATGTTGATAATACCCTGTCTACACATCATTCGCAGACACCGCTTGAGGGAGTTTGCGAGTGGCTGGACGCGATGAAAAAAGAGGGTATAAAAATAATGATGGTGTCCAACTCAAAGCGCCGTCGGGTTGAACCGTTTGCTGAAAAACTGGGTCTTGATTTTGTTTCGCTTTCGTGCAAGCCGTTGCCCATCGGCTTTTGGCGGGCGCGTCGTGCGATGGGGCTTAAGGGAGGTCAGCTTGCCGCAGTGGGCGACCAGCTTTTTACCGATATGCTGGGCGCAAACCTTGCCGGTGTGACACCGATATTGGTCACACCTATCTTGCCTGAAACGTCGGCCTCGTTTAAGATAAGGCGCCGCCTTGAGACCCCTCTTATAAAGCGTTATCGCGAGAAATTATAACGTTTGCCTGCAGGTCTGTACAGGCCGACGGCCGTCTTGCGGGGTTCATATCGGCGTTTGTGCCGTAAATTGCGTTAATTGCTAAAAAAGGCTTGAAAAAATAATAAATATGTAATAGAATGATTACAGTGATAATGTTGAGGTTTTATGCCGTCAAGAAACGTGCCTGCCGCATACCGACGGATCGCGGTGGTATCGCTCGGCTGTGCCTCTGCCGTCGGAGAAATGGAGAATTAAAATGATTTCAGCAGGAGATTTCCGTAATGGTGTTACTTTTGAAATGGATGGCAATGTCTACCAGATCATAGAATTCCAGCACGTTAAGCCGGGTAAGGGTGCCGCCTTTGTCCGCACCAAGATCCGCAATGTAATTGCCGGCAGTGTTATTGAAAAGACCTTCAACCCTAACGATAAGTATCCCACCGCTTTTGTTGAGCGCAAGGAAATGGAGTATTCCTACAGCGACG
>CAYYGY010000070.1:2637-5131 GCA_964471735.1 uncultured Eubacteriales bacterium | reverse complement strand
GGCATTGAGAGCGTGGAGGAGAAAAAGACCATACGGGAGGCCCTCTCCCGTCTTGACGAGCGTGAGCAGACCATAATCGACCTGCGATACGGGCTGACGAGGGGCAAGGAGCTGACCCAAAAGGAGGTTGCCGACATGATGGGCATATCGCAGTCATACATATCGAGGCTTGAAAAGAAAATCCTCGCAAGGCTGGGGGAAGATTTGAAAAGCAAGGTGTAATTAAAGTTTATTTTCATACTGAAAAATATTGACAAAATACAAATTGTGTGATATTATAGTTATGCTAAACATAACTTAATATCGTAGAAGTGGGAGTATCTCTTTTTAAGGGATAATTATGCCCTTTTTTAGCCATACTGTTTTTGAATTTGATAAAAACGCAAATTCCATTTAAATGGTATGGTAGATTTCCTACTTCTATTTAAGTTATGTTTAGCGACTATCGGAGTTTGCGTTTTTTATGCGCCTACTTCGGTAGGCGCATTTTTATTTTTATATACATTTTTCAGGAGGACTCTTATGAAAAAAATCGTATCTTTTTTAATGGCAATCGTTATGATTGTGCCGCTGTTGTGCCAGTTTAGCATCAGTGCTTCTGGTGAGCTTAATTACACAAAGTTATCGGTTGCCTACACCATTTCGGGGCAGAAATACTATAAGGCAACTTTAACAGACGAATATAATGGTGTTGCTGCTGGTACAACATTCTATGTTGACAATGGCGACAACGTGATTACTGATATTCAAACGTTGAAAAAACTTAAAATTATCGATATGTTTGCCATACTTGAAAATAACACCGAAAGCGGATATCTAAATATTCATAAACAGAATGTTGCAGATTATCCGTCAGTTTCGGAATCATACTACAATGCAAGTTATAAATGGACAACAAATGCCGAACTTACAAAATATATAGGAAACGCAGGCTTAAGTGCTATCAATATTGCGCTTGATGTATATCGAGGCAACTTGGAGGGTGCGATCGATGGCAGCATTGATTTAGTTTTTTCTTCACTTGAAAGTATTGTGGATGCAAAAGCTGCTGTTTTGTCGGCCGGAATTGTTGAAGCGGGATTATATGCTGACCACTGCGGTACTGCCGCACAAAAAGTGATCGATGCAACTGTTGATGTATATGACTATGATAGTTTGTATTCATTCTTTTCAAATTTTTCATCGTCATGGGCATCTTATAAGGTGGTTGAAAAACTTTGCGGTGGAATTATTGATGATATAGTGGCATCTGGCGATGGATGGCTGGCAGGTGCAAAAGTAACGTTTAAACAGCTTACTGATACCGTTGTTGAAACAGCCTTTGATTCACTGAATGAAATGTTTATGGATACCGGCGATGATGAAGTAAATGAACTTATAACAGATACGCTCAACATAATGAAAACCATCAAAAAGATCGAAGACTTTGATTTTTATTTTGGTGCTGATGATTTCTATGAATCCGAATATGACACATCTATGGAAAAAACATTTTTCCTTTTTGGTGAACTGGATGCCAATCAAGTTGCAGCATATGCGAAATTAGCAGAAGATGATACTACTTATACTACTTCTTATGCTGTTGGCACATATACACCGTCAACAACCGATGGTTGCAACATTCGCTCTGGTTCATCTACTTCATATTCAATATTAGGTGCAATTGCTTATGGCACACATTTCAATGTAGCACAAGTTAGCGGTAACTGGGGTTACACAACTTGCAACGGAATATCGGGTTGGGTTTGCCTTGATTATACAAATTATGTTGGTGTTACTTTAACCGAAACAAATAAATCTCAGTACTCTGCTTACTATCAAAGCAGTTCATACTATACCGCATTAAAAAATGTGCCGTTGACCGGAAATCAAGGCGAAGATATTGCAAATATTGCTTATTCACAACTTGGGTATCACGAAGGCAACTTAGTTTCGGAACTTGGCGGGTTGAACACGTCCGGTTACAACAATTACAGCGAGTCAGGATATTGGTTCGGAACGCAGGTTAAAGGAAATACATATGGACACTATTATGATTGGTGTGCAATGTTTATATCATGGTGTGCTCGTCAAGCCGATATTCCTACAAGTGTAATCAGTAATGCTGCGTATGCATCGGCGTCAAATAGTGTGTAGTGTTTTAACAATTTAACATTTACCCAAAAAAATGAGGCCTCACCTAAAAAAGGAGACTTGATTTTCTTTGATTACTCTAGTGATACCACTACCTGGGATCATGTCGGTATTGTCTATGCGGTATCTGATGGATATGTTACAACAATTGAGGGAAATTCGTCAAATCAGGTGCGAAAAGTAAGTTATCCCTTAAATCACACAACAATTCATGGATACGGCAGACCGAATTATAAAAACACCTCTACATCTAATAGCGGCAGTAGTGAAAGTTACGACACATTATATTCCTACAACACAGGATTATACACCCCATCTGAAATAGATGGCTGTAATATACGCTCTGGAGCTTCCACAGCGT
>CAYYGY010000070.1:0-2627 GCA_964471735.1 uncultured Eubacteriales bacterium | reverse complement strand
CAATCGCTTATGGTACACAATTCAGTGTAACAAAGATTAGCGGAAATTGGGGATACACCACCTGTAACGGGATTTCCGGTTGGGTTTGCCTCGATTATACTAATAAAGCAGATGTAATAGAAGCTAATACTGTCATATTAACTGACTCAAATGTCGATAGTTATGTTGGCAAAAAAATAGTAAATGTTAATAATGCAAGCGTTACAACGAGAATTACAAAAAGTGGTGTTGAAAGTATAGTGACACACAACCCTTATGTTTATGATGGCTATTGTAGCGGTGGAAGCAAACAATGTGTTGATTACGTATGGGGAAGAATTCAGGAAAAACTTCAATTTAGACCTAATTGGACATCAGGAAACGGAAAAGATATAGCTGCCTATGCACCTAATAATAGAGTGATGTCTTCTGCGACTACAAAAACATATACAGTTAAAGTGTATACAGCTGATAGTGGCTCAAATATCAAAGCAGATTCACTTGTAAGTTTTGGAGCAGTTACCGGAAACCCCTATGGACATGTAATTTATATTGAATACGTAAAGGTCGAAAATGGTGTTACATATGTATATTACACCGAGGGTGGAGAAAGTATTTTTGATAACGGAACATCCGGAATACTCTATAAGAAAACACTTTCAAATCTCCTTAACACATGGGGTACGTACACCGGAACAGTTTCGTTTGTATCAAATACCGTAAACGACCAGCCCGAAGACGATGCAAATTGGGGTGAGTGGAGTGAATGGTCTACCACCAAGCCTACCGCAAGTGATACTGTACAGGTGGAATCTAAAACTCAATATGGGTATTACCATTACATATTACAGTATTCCGACGGAAACTGCGGAGCTTATCCAATTGATTCAGCGGCGTTCAATAAAATTTTCCCAAGTTATCCGACAACACGAATTGATTATCACACAAAATACTTCGATTCGCAATTGAGCAAAGTTGATACCCTTGCTTATAGTGGCACATCGTATAATTGTTATCCCAATTCTTGCTGTCCAGATTCATATAATTACGATAATGGTTCAAATGCAAGCTATTTCTACTACCTTGGCACCCATACCGTTTATCGTAGCAGAACAAAAATTCCAGCGACAATTTCTGTAACCGGAGTAACTCTCAACAAGACTTCTACGACACTAAAAGTTGGTGCAACCGAAAACCTTACCGCTACTGTTGCACCGACCAATGCCACAAACAAAGATGTAACGTGGACTTCGTCCAACACATCGGTTGCTACTGTTTCCGCAACA
This sequence comes from uncultured Eubacteriales bacterium, assembly GCA_964471735.1. Taxonomy (GTDB): domain Bacteria; phylum Bacillota; class Clostridia; order Oscillospirales; family Acutalibacteraceae; genus RGIG2206. Next base: position 1,362 of record CAYYGY010000070.1, on the reverse strand, counting down.
GGCGTTGTAATAGCAAAGTCGGCAGGTACTGCTACCATTACCGTTAAGACCAAGGAAGGTGCAAAGACTGCACAGTGTTTTGTCACGGTGGAAGAAGCACGCCCCACTTATGATGTATCCCTCACCCCCACCGCCGACAACACCGCACTTGCGCCTGATACGCAGATTCTTGCTATCACAGCCGAGGAAAATGACACAACATATTCAATGGGTGACGTCAACTTCTATTGGTCGGCAAGATATAATGCGTATCTCGCAATTGTGGGCAACGATGTTACCGAAGATGCCGCATTATCAGGCTTAACAGCCGAGGAGGGCGCAGACCCTGACGTAATCGCCTACGACGGCGACGTAAACGGCGACGGCAAGGTCACAGCAGGCGATGCGGCGCTGGTAGCACGACTTCTGAGAAGCCCCAACTTTGACGGCTGCACAGATTTGATGCGATTTGAAGCCGATGCTTACGCCTCGGCAGACGATAACGGATATTCCGTGACACTTGACGATGTAAAGAGCATTCTCTACGCCGCAGTAGGGCTTAAATACAACGGATAACGGCAAAAACAGCCGCAAAAGACCACCGCTTGACAAAATCAAGCGGTGGTCTTCCCTTTTCTGCCGCATTTTCAATTGACATTGCGGTAATTGTGTGGTATAATAGATGTTGCATAATAATCTTGTATTATCCCGAAAAGGAGTGCTGAACATTGAAATATACGAATTATATCTGGGACTTCGATGCAACGCTGTTTGACACCTACCCACACATTGCGGCGGCGTTCGAAACCGTTATGAACAAACACGGAATAAAGTACGAGCACGAGGAGCTGCTGAAATCGCTCTACGTGAATTTCAGAGTCTGCCGTGAGAAATATAACCTCACCCCCGAGCAGTACGCCGAGATATTGGCGCTTGACAATAGCCTCTCGCTGATGCCTGCCGCATCGCCTTTTAGCGGTACTGCAGCGGTGCTTCGCGCCATTTGCGAAGCAGGCGGCAGAAACTTCCTTTATACCCACCGTGACCGCCTCGCGTGGACTTACCTCCGTCTGTGGGGGCTTGACAAATACTTTACGGGCGGCGTTGACGGAACGATGCACTTCCCCACCAAGCCCGCTCCCTACGCTGTGGAGCACATCTGCCGCATATACGGAATTGAGAAAGAATCGGCGCTGATGATTGGCGACCGCGGCATCGACGTGCTGGCAGGCGTAAATGCCGGCTGTGCGGGCTGTCTTTTCAAGACACACTCGGTCGAGGACGATGCATCTTCCGCTTCATATACCGTCAATTCTATGGCAGAGCTTGCGAGCACCTTTGATATTCCCCTGCGCGAGGGCGATATGCTCGGCAAATCCGAAG
>CAYYGY010000069.1:0-5133 GCA_964471735.1 uncultured Eubacteriales bacterium | reverse complement strand
GCAAGCCCGATGTTGACGGCGGTCTTATCGGCGGCGCATCGCTTAAGGCAGAGGACTTCTCTGTTATAGTAAAAGCGGCCAGCAAATAAGGAGAACAACAAATGAAAAAGCCTTTGGTTTTAACTATAATGGACGGCTTCGGCGTTAACCCCGAAAAAAAGGGCAACGCCATCGACGACGCTTCTACACCCAGACTGGACAATATCTTTGCCGAGTGTCCTTGGACACAGATCGGCGCATCGGGAATGGACGTCGGTCTGCCCGACGGCCAGATGGGCAACAGCGAGGTCGGCCACACCAACATCGGCGCGGGCCGCGTTGTGTATCAGGAGCTTACCCGTATCACTAAGACTGCCAACGAAGGTGGCTTCTTCAAGAACGAGGCCTTCCTTGCCGCAGTTGAAAACTGCAAGAAAAACGACAGCGCTCTCCACCTTATGGGACTTTTATCCGACGGCGGAGTTCACAGCCACATTGAGCACCTCTATGCTCTGGTCGATTTTGCTAAGAAGAGCGGCCTTGAGCGCATCTTCATTCACGGCCTGCTTGACGGACGTGATGTTCCGCCCGCGTCCGCCGCTGATTACATCGACCAGTGCAACGCAAAGCTTGCCGAAATAGGCGCAGGAAAGCTTGCTACCGTAATGGGACGCTTTTACGGAATGGACAGAGATAACCGTTGGGAGCGCGTAAGCCTTGCCTACAACGCTTTGGTAAACGGCGAGGGCATACAGGCAGACGATGCCGCCGCCGCAGTAAGAAGATCTTACGAAACTATCGACGGTGACGGAAAATATCTGACAGACGAGTTCGTTCTGCCCACCGTTATAACCGGAACCGAGCGTATAAAGAGCGGCGACAGTGTTATCTTCTTCAACTTCCGCCCCGACCGCGCAAGGGAAATAACCCGCACCTTCGTTGACCCTGATTTTGCCGGTTTTGAGCGTAAAGGCGGTATGGTAGACGTATACTATGTATGCATGACCCAGTATGACGCAACAATGCCTAATGTTGATGTTGCGTTTAAGCCTCAGTCGCTGAAAAACACTCTCGGTGAATATCTTGCTTCAAACGGCAAGACTCAGCTTCGTATCGCAGAGACTGAGAAGTACGCACACGTAACCTTTTTCTTTAACGGCGGCGAAGAGGTCATGTTCGACGGTGAGGACAGAATTCTCGTCAATTCACCCAAGGTCGCTACCTACGATATGCAACCTGAAATGAGCGCGAACGAGGTTTGCGACAAGGTTTGCGAGGCTATCGAAAGCGGCAAGTATGATGTTGTTATACTCAACTTCGCCAACTGCGATATGGTAGGACATACCGGTGTGTTTGAGGCGGCCGTAAAGGCTGTTGAAACTGTTGATAACTGCGTTGGCAGGGTTGCTGATTCAACGCTGAAAATGGGCGGAGTGATGCTGCTTACCGCAGATCACGGAAACGCTGACCGTATGCTTGATACAGACGGTACACCGTTCACCGCGCACACCACTAACCCTGTTCCTTTTGCTGTTATCGGCAAGCAGTGCCAACTGCGCGAGGGCGGCAGGCTGTGTGATATCGCTCCCACGATGCTTGAGATTTTAGGCATCGCCAAGCCTGATGATATGGACGGCGAAAGCCTTATAAAATAATAAACGCAGGCAGTGCTGACATAGATATCTTTATCAGGAATATATAACAGCTTTAATCCACACCCTGACGCTGATGTGTTTCATCAAAAAATAGAGTTATCTCGAATTTTTGGGATAACTCTATTTTCGTTATAACTTGAAAAGCCTAGCTAAAAATGTTATATTAAATGCAAGAAAACTAAAGTCTCTCGCAAAGGCCCCCTTTAGGCAAGGGAGCCTGATTTAGTTCTTAATTTAACACAGCCGGATCTTTCATTCAAGAAGGTGGGGCTGTTTTAGTTTATCGCGTAGTGACTTTGATAAATTGAAACGGGAAATCAAATCTCTAATATTTCTTATACGCGGCGACCGCAATTGTTTTGCCGTTCGGTATAAATTATGTTGAAAAAAGACATACTTTGATTTATAATCAAAAGGTCAGAAGTATGTTTATGGAGGAACACGCTATGTTGCCATTTGCACCTAACGGAACTAAAAATCTTGTTATTTCGACCGAGTGGGGAGATTATGCCCGTTATCCCGTGCGTACACATGTTGTTATGAGCGGTGATGACCTTGAAGAAATGATGGACAAGTATCTCATCGAGTATCTTCAGCCTGACGATATGATTTTTATCAGTGAAAAGATTGTTGCTATTAGTCAGGGAAGAGCTTTCCCGATAGACGAGATAAAGCCCAGATGGCTTGCAAGGGTGCTGTGCAAATTTGTTTACAAAACCCCGTACGGAATCGGTCTCGGCTCGCCTTGGACGATGGAGCTTGCTATTCAGGAGCTCGGCGCGCCGAAGATTCTCTTTGCGGCCGCTTGCTCTGCTGTGACCAAGCTGTTTGGAATAAGAGGTGTCTTTTACAGAATCTGCGGAACCAGAGCGAGGGCGATAGACGGGCCTTGCGACTGTACCCTGCCTCCCTATAACCGCTATGCAAAGCTTGCGCCGAAAAAGCCGAACGACGTTGCCGCAAGGCTTAAGAAAAAGACGGGATGCACCGTTGTAATAATAGATGCAAACGACCTTGGCGTTGAGGTTTTGGGCAGAAGCGATAAAAAACTGCCGATCGACCGGTGCAGAGCCATATTTAAGGATAACCCGCTTGACCAGTCGCGTCAGCAAACACCGCTTTGCATCGTTCGCCCTGTCAGCAAAGAAGAGGGCGAGCGCTTGACAGCAGAGCTAAAGGACGCTCTGGAAAACGGCACACTTCCACAGCCGAGAGTGTGCCCAGAGCCTGCCTGTGACGAGCCTGAGTCTGATGTGAAAGAGAACGAGCAAGATGAACAGGCTTAAGTATTTGATACGCCGCGTGATGCGTATGGACTACGCGTCGATGCTGCGAATCGTGGGGCAGATACACAAAAAGACGGGTAAGAACCGCATTTGGCTTTTCTTTGATATGATAAACTGCGGCTTTAAGTACGGCGCCGGCTATCAGGACTACCGCCTGTGCGAGTTTTACAGCCTGACGGCAAAGCAGCGCGAAACCTATGTCACCAGAGGCATAAACAATTCTATCGTTGCAAAGCTTAACAGAAAAGACAGCTATCACTTTATAGAGGACAAGACCGAGTTCAATACCATCTTTGCCGATTGCTTGGGCAGGGGCTGGCTAGATATGTCTAAGGCGAGCGAGGAGCAGTTTTCCGACTTCATCAAGGACAGAGAGGTAATCATATCAAAGCCTGCCGCGTCTACCTGCGGCAAGGGCGTCGAAAAGCTTAAAAAGTCTGATTTTGCCGACGATAGGGCGCTGTATGAGCATCTTAAATCAGAGGGCAGCGGCCTGATAGAGGACTGCCTTGCCCAGCATGAGGCCATCAGCGAAATATATCCGTATTCGGTAAATACTCTGCGCATCGTCACGGTTATCGGCCGCGATGCAAAGCCGCACGTGGTTTATGCCTTTATAAGAATAGGAAACGGCGGCAGATTTGTCGACAACATAAACTCAGGCGGAATGGCGGCGCCGATACGCCTCGAAGACGGCGTTATCGAATATGCCGCGTTTGACAAGGACTCAAATTACTATGATATCCACCCGATGACCGACTGCACGATAGTAGGCAGGCAAATACCGTACTGGAAAGAGTCGCTTGCGATGTGTGAAAAAGCGGCCGCAAAGGTCGAGGGTCTCGGCTATGTAGGCTGGGATATAGCGGTCACGCCTGACGGCCCTGTGCTGATTGAGGGCAACCACTTCCCCGGACACGATATTTTGCAGATGCCTCCGCACGTACCCGATAAGGTCGGTATGCTGCCCCGATTCCGTGAATTTATTGATATCTGAAACAAAAAACCGAGGATAGCGCTATCCTCGGTTTTTATGTTATGTAATCAGAAACGCCGGACGTTTGCCGTAAAGCAAAAAGTCGCTGAGTTGCTCAACAGAGCGCACCTCGCACTCTACGCAAGACCGTTCAAAATCGTAGTCAGCCGTGAAACCGTATCGGGCGCCGACGGTGATCAGCCCGCATCTGCGGCCGGCGATGATATCGGAATAACGGTCGCCCACCATATACGAATGATAAATATCCACATCGCCGAGCCTGCGCACAGCCTCTTTCAAAATGGCATCCTTGCTGTCAAATGACGCGTCCAGCGACGCCCCTGCAACAACGTCAAAATATTTGGCTATGCCGAGATGCTCAAGTATGACCTCGGTGTAGCACAGCGGCTTTGCGGTGGCGACGGCAAGGCGAGCACCCTTGTTTTTAAGTTCGATAAGTAACTGCTCTATACCATCATACAGTTTGCATTGATACAGCCCTTCCGCCGAATATTTCTCGCGGTATTTAGCGGTCGCGGCCTCGCCGTCAACGCCGAAAAATTCGCTGAAGCCCTCGCGAAGCGGCGGCCCTATCATACGGCGCAGGCTGGCAGGGTCGCTTTCCTCAATGCCGAAGAAGCTCAGCGCGTATTTCGCACAGTTGAATATCCCCTCGGAAGTATCGGCAAGAGTGCCGTCAAAATCAAAAATGACGCAATCTATCACTTTATCGACCTCCTAACCTCTGGATAAAAATATAGCAGAGACAGGGCATTGTGTCAAGCAACGCCCTTGGCTTGCAAAACAAGAGAAAAAGTGTTACGATAAATAAAATTCAGATTGTATGAGGATATAAACTATGCAAACAAATAATGCTTTCTTTCAAAATAAAGACTGCGAATATTTTCCCTGTCATAAAGGCTTAGATAAGGAAAAATTCAACTGTATGTTCTGCTACTGCCCTCTGTATATGCTGGGCGACAAATGCGGCGGAAATTATAAGATTCTCGCCGGCGGAATAAAGGACTGCAGCGATTGTGTTTTATGCCACTCGCCGACCGCCGCCGATTACATTTCCGCTAAATTCGGCCTGATAAAAGACGCGGAAAACAATATTCGCAACCGGAAATGATACGATATAGTTAAAGACCATACGGAAAGGCGCTTTTGCCGAACGTGCGGTCTTTATTTTTATATTATCAAAAATTAAAAGGCATATGTTCAAGACGGCTTTCAT
>CAYYGY010000068.1:436-5173 GCA_964471735.1 uncultured Eubacteriales bacterium | reverse complement strand
AGCTGAAGCGGTCAGGAAGTCAATGAAATGCAAAGAATAGATCTGCGTGAGTACAAAGGTAAACTCCGCACTAAGGTCAAGCGGTGGAGAGGCTTGCTTGCTCCTGAGCAAAAGGCCGTGCTGGACAGTGAGATAAAAAGAAGACTCCTCGGCACCTACCAGTATAAAAATTGTATGACCGTAATGATATATGCATCAACGTCGATAGAGGTCGATACCTTTGGCATAATCGAGCACGCATTATCAGTGGGTAAAAAGGTTGCAATGCCGCGCTGTATTTCCGGTACAAGGGAAATGACCTTTCACTACGTTAGCGATGTGTCACAGCTGAAAAAAGGCAGTTTCGGCGTGCTGGAGCCGACGGAGGATATGCCGCTTGCCGATAAGCCTGATAAACCGCTTATGGTGGTGCCCGCTTTGATGCTTGACAGCTTTGGTTACAGACTGGGTTACGGCGGAGGATATTATGACCGCTATCTATCCGGCTTTGACGGCGAAAGTATCGGTATATGTTACAGTGAGAATTATTGTTACAGGCTGTGTCACGGGCGGTACGATGTGCCTTTGGGCGCTGTGCTGACGGATAAGTTTGTAAGACGTATAAAATGTTGACAGGAGGAAATTATGGGCGAGTTTGATAAGTACAAAAATTTCAATGATAAAGACCAGCCTGAAGATTTGTTTTACACAGATGAAACTCAAACGGCTGAGCCTTTTACACAGGACAACAGTCCGACTGTTGACGACGGCGAGTTTATCATCGGCGAGGGTTTTGATTTAAGCAAGGACTACGAGGGGCAGATACGCTCCCGCAGAAATATGGACGAAGTACCTGTCAGACCGCATCCGCTTTCTGAGCGTGACGGCGTCGACCTAAAGCGGATCAGACGCGATGAAAAGCGCAGTAAAAAGCGTTCAAAGGGCGGCTCGCCCCTGCGCACTCTTATCCATATCGCGGTAATACTTATCATTGCTTTCATTCTGGCGGGCGGTGTGCTCGTTTGTTTTAACGAGGTGCTTGGCATAGGCAAAGACGACACCTGCGTTGTAGTTGTCAAGGAGGGGATGTCCACCTCTGCGATTGCTGAACTGCTTGAAGAAGAGGGCGCTATTAACCACCCGCTTATGTTCAGAATGTATTTAAAGCTTAAAAAGCAGGACGGTACCTTGCGTCACGGTGCATATCAGTTTAACAATTCGCTGGGCTATGACGGTATAATCGCAGTGTTGCAAAAAGGCAACGAGAAGGAGTCTGTGTCTGTCAGAATCCCCGAAGGCGCTACCATTAATGCCATATGCGAGATCATGGAAGAAAACAATATATGCACCGCAAAGCAGTTTAAGAGTGCCATAAAGAACGGCAGTTATGACTATGATTTTGTTAAGGCGATACCCAAAGAGAAGGTCTATTTCCTGCTTGAGGGTTATCTCTATCCCGACACATATGAGTTCTTTACGGGTGAGTCTGAAGAAAATGCAGAGTTTGCCATCGACAGAATGCTTCAGAATTTTGAAACAAAGCTTTTAGAGGCCTGCCCCGATTATGAGGAAAAGATAAAAGACCTTGCTGAATACGGAATAGAGGACCTTCACGATGTTCTCTCGCTTGCCTCAATAGTCGAGCTTGAGTGCAACGGCTACCCCGATGAAATGAGCAATGTCGCAGGAGTTTTTCTCGGCAGACTTGTCTGGAGCGAGCCCCATTATCTCGGCTCTACACCGACCTTCTATTACCCCGACAACCGCTATAATACAAATAACTATGAGCTTTACGATTCAGACGGAAAGCTTATCTCAAAGGCAGGATACGAGGGGCTTCCCCCCGGCCCGCAGTGCAGTATGACGGTTGACGCGATAAAGGCTGTTCTTGATCCTAACACAGAGTACATCGGCAAGTATTATTACTTTGTTACCGATTCAAACAGCAATTTCTATTATAATACAACCTATAAAGAGCATAAGAATACGATAACAAGCCTTAAAAACAAGGGATTGTGGGCAGGATGATAAGAATACCTGAATTACTGTGTCCGGCAGGAGATCTGACAAGACTCATCTGCGCCGTTGACTTCGGCGCAGATGCTGTCTATCTGGCCGGCCGTGAGTTTGGAATGCGTACGGCAGCCGACAATTTTAATGCCGACGACCTCGAAAAAGGGATAAAATACGCGCATGACCGTTCGGTCAAGGTTTACATAACATGCAATATCACACCGCATAACGATGAGGTGGACCGTATCGCCGATTTTGCCGAACAGGCACATTCACTCGGTGCAGATGCTTTCATCGTGGGCGACATCGGCACTATAGGCGCGATAAAAGAGCGTGTGCCCGATGCCGTTATCCATGCCTCGGTGCAGTCGGGAGTTACAAACTACCGCACTGCAAATATGCTTATGGATCTCGGTGCAAGCCGCGTCGTGTTAGCAAGAGAACTAAGTCTTGACCAGATAGCTGAGATTCGCGCCAAGACGGCGCCCGAGCTTGAGTTTGAAAGCTTTGTTCACGGTGCTATGTGCGTTTCTTATTCGGGCAGATGCCTGCTTTCGAGTTATATGACAGGAAGGGACGCCAATCACGGCGATTGCGCCCAACCGTGCCGCTGGAGTTACAGCCTTGTCGAGCAGACGCGGCCCGGAAAATATTACGATATAACCGAAACCGATAAAGGTACATACATTCTCAATGCAAATGACCTTTGTATGGCAGAGCATTTGTCTAAGCTAGCAAAGGCAGGCGTGCACAGCTTTAAGATAGAAGGCCGCGCGAAGTCGCATTACTACGTCGCAGTCACCACAAACGCGTACAGAGGAGCGGTGGATTCGTATATAAATGCTCCCGATGCCCCTGTGCCTGACTGGGTGATAGATGAGCTGGGTAAAATAAGCCACCGCACATATTCGACCGGCTTTTATTTCGGCAAACCGGAAAACTCCCAAACATATGAAACAGCAGGCTATATAAGGGATTACACCGTCGCAGCGGTGGTAGAGGGGTATGAGGACGGCTGTATCATCGCCTCGCTGAAGAACAAATTTTTTGCAGGCACAATGCTTGACTGCCTTGAGCCGAAAAAGGAGCCTTTCTACGTCGATACAACGGTCTTGTTTGATGAGTCGGGCGAACAAATTGACGTCGCAAACAAGCCTACAATGATAATAAAGATTCCGTATGAAAAGCCTGTGGCCGCAGGGTCTCTTTTGAGAATGAAATCTTAAAACAAGTGTTAAAGCCGTCGGGTATATCTCGACGGCAACTACATTATGTAAACCAAAGATGATGGGTGTAAAGTATGCAGAAAAACGACAAAGTTAAACTTGATATAACATCTATGACTGCCGACGGCTCCGGAGTGGGCAGGGTCGACGGTATGGCGGTGTTTGTGCCGATGACCGCCGTCGGAGATACGGTTCGGGCGCATATAATAAAGGTAACAAAGTCGTATGCGATAGGCAAAGCGGAAAAAATACTGACCCCGTCAAAGGACAGAGCGGAAAACGATTGCCCTGTGTTTAACCGGTGCGGCGGCTGTGCTTACAGACACATCAGCTACGAGGCAGAATGTGAAATAAAGCGCCGTCGGGTCGAGGATTGCATAAGGCGTATCGGCGGCATAGATATTGAGGTCAGTGATATTCTTTGCGGCGATAGTTACCGTTACAGAAATAAGGCGCAGTATCCCGTCGCAAAGGGCGGCGACGGTGCGCAGATAGGTTTTTATGCACCCAGAAGCCATAGGATCATTGATTGTCGGGATTGCTTTTTGCAACCGGCAGAGTTCAAAACGGTGACCGAGGTGTTTGACCGCTTTATGGCTGAAACCGGCACTACCGCATACGATGAGTTGACCGGAAAAGGCACCTTGCGCCACATATACATCAGAAAAGCGGAAACGACCGGTGAAATAATGGTTTGCGCCGTTATAAATGCAGACAGTTTAAAGCACAGCGACAGGCTTGTTGAAATGCTTGCCTGTGCGCTCGGTAACAGCCTTAAAACGGTCGTTTTAAATATAAACAAAGCAGATACAAACGTTATCTTGGCTGATAAATGCGTCACCGTGTACGGCGACGGATATATAAACGATGAGTTGTGCTCTGTTAAGGTGCGCCTTAATGCGCTGTCGTTTTATCAGGTCAACCGCCGTATGGCAGAGCGGCTTTATAGCCTCGCAGGCGAATATGCAGGCAAGGGCGATGTGCTTCTTGACCTCTATTGCGGCGCAGGTACTATAGGCCTGTCTATGTCTGACAGATTTAAAAAGGTCATCGGTGTCGAGGTCGTGCCTCAGGCGGTTGAGGACGCAAGGTACAATGCCGAAATAAATGATATTCCAAATGCGGAATTTATCTGCTCAGATGCATATTTGGCGGCACAAAGGCTGGAAAGCGAGGGCGTTACGCCTGATGTGGTCATAGTTGACCCTCCCCGCAAAGGACTGGAAAAAGGTCTGCCGTCGCACATCGCGCGTAAGATGCGTCCGAAACGCATCGTCTATGTGTCCTGCGACCCTGCCACCTTGGCCAGGGATTTAGCGGCGTTTGCCGAAGCAGGGTATAAAACGCTTAAAGCAACAGCGGTCGATATGTTCCCGCGCACAGCCCATGTGGAGTGCTGTGTGCAACTCTGTCGCACACAGCAGTGATATAAATTCCTGTGATACGATATATTACTTTGTAATGCGATATGTCCCTTTGGGACGAGACGAAGGAATTTATATCATATCGCAACCGAACA
>CAYYGY010000068.1:0-426 GCA_964471735.1 uncultured Eubacteriales bacterium | reverse complement strand
GGAATTAGCTGTTGAACTAACAGTTGAAATAACAACAGTGTGCGACAATATTAAAGGAAGAGGAGTATTCGTTAATCAATTACTTCGTTCCTGCTCATCAATCGGTGCCAATTCCCACGAAGCCAAATATGCACAAAGCAAGGCTGATTTTATCAGCAAAATGGAAATCGCTCTTAAAGAATGTTACGAAACAGAATATTGGCTTGAAATTATTTTTAAGGTTAATGCTATTGATGAAACCACATACAAAAAATTGATTAATAAATGTGGAACTATACGCAGAAAGCTTATCGCTTCCATCACCACCGCAAAAGGGAGGAATGAGTGTAATTATGACTGATTCAAAATGTCCAAACCGTAAAAAATGCGGTGGTTGCCAGCTTCAAAATATGTCATATGAGCGACAGCTCAGCTTTAAGCAGGTCA
>CAYYGY010000067.1:0-5205 GCA_964471735.1 uncultured Eubacteriales bacterium | reverse complement strand
GAGATCGAATTTGTCTGCGAATCGGGTGACGAGATCGCTGTAAGCATATACATAAAAGATTTCACCCTTATGAAGAGCGGAGTGGCTTCGTGGGGGCCTATGGTCCGAAAATACTACTTTGAGGGTGACGGCGCAAACGAAGGCCGATTTGAAATAGACAAGCAAATGAACATTGCAATCACCTATTTCCTTTCCGGTATCGACATCTGTACCGACGAGAAAAAACGTGCCGTTATCACATACGGCGACTCTATCACCGCCCAAAGCTGGCCTGAACAGCTGGCGATGCTTGCAATGGAGAAAGGCGAGAATTACTCTGTCGTGCGCAAAGGTGTCTGCGGCAGCAGAATACTGCGTCAGTACGACTGCATCGAATATCAGTCGTACGGCTTGCAGGGACTCAGAAGATTCAGGCGTGAATGTATGTCGGTCGAGGGTGCCGACACAGTCGTTGTGCTTCACGGCATAAACGACCTGATACACCCTGACGCAACAGGAGCAAATCCGTTTAGGCCGATATCCCACCTTCCTTCGGCAGACGAGCTTATTGACGGACTCAAGCACTATGTCAATGACGCCAAAGAACTAGGGCTCAAGATATATCTTGCAACGATAACGCCGTTTAACGGCTGGCACACCTACGACGCTGAACGTGAAGCCATCAGGCGTGAGGTCAACGACTGGATACGCTCCAACGATTTGTCTGACGGCTATATAGATTTCGCCAAGGCTGTTTGCGACAAGGCTGACCCCTCAAAGCTGGCTGCTGACTTTAACAGCGGCGACTGGCTTCATCCGAGTTTTGCCGGTGCCACTGAGTTGGCTAAAGCGGCAAGCGAGGTCATATAAAAAGAAGAGGTTTCTTTATAAAGAAACCTCTTCTTTTTATACAGGCAGATAATTCATCAACAATCCGGTCGCAAAAGCCGATGCACAAGCGAGAACCGCGACTGTGATAAGCGACTTATTAAAGTACGACAGAACAAGCGCCACCGAAAAGCCCACCGCCGCAGTTATAAAACTGCCGGTTGAATAAAATATGTGCGGTATGGTCATTGCGCCCAACACGGCATACGGAATATAGTAAAGAAGGCTTCTTACAAAAGTTGATTTTATCCGCTTTCTGAAGGCGACAAACGGCACCATTCTTACCAGATATGTAGTAAGTGCCATTGCGGCAATACTGCCGATGATATAAAGCTCAGACATCAGACAGCGCCTCCTCTGACTGCTCGACAGGCAGAACTATCGCAACAGCAATCGACGCCGCAAGGGCGCATATAATTATTGCAAAGCCCTGAGATATCATTTTAAACACAGGCACATAATACAATACACAGCTTAGCACGCACGATAATATTACCGTAAGCAGAATCCCTTTATCTGTTTTTGCGGCAGGCACGACTATTGCGACGAACATACTGAAAATCGCAATACCCAGCGCCGAGGTCACAGATGCGGGCAGGATATTGCCCGCGAGGACACCGACAACAGTGCCCAAGGTCCAGCAAGCATACGGCAAAGTCATAAGCCCGTACATATATTTCGGCCCGATAGTACCCTTTTGCGAGGCTGCGACAGCAAAAATTTCGTCTGTTATTCCAAACGATGTAACCAGCCTGTGGCCTGTTGAATAATTGCCGTCGAGTTTTTGAGTAAGCGCTATTCCCATAAGCGAGTAGCGTATGTTGATGACAAGCTGGGTAAGCACCATTTCCAGCAGAGTACCGCCTGCAACGATGACCGACACACCTGCAAGCTGGCCTGCTGACGTCAGGTTGGTCATTGAGATAATGACCGCCCACACTTCGGCAAGGCCCTTGCTTACAACAGAGATACCGAAACCAAACGATACCGACAAATATCCCAGTCCTATCGGAAGGCCGCCTTTTAATCCGGCCAGATATGAGTTCAGGCTTGTTTCTTGGGGCATTTAAATTCAACTTCCTTTCTTACTTTTGTAATTATACACCAACAGCACCTACTCTACAAGAAATATTTTGGGAATATAATTATCTGCTAAGTTCGATTGATATTTCGGTTTTTTTGTGATATTATGAGAAATAAGCAATAAATTATTGAGGTAATTGTTATGACCGTTTCTAAAGATATGCCTATTGCCGTTATGGATTCCGGCATAGGCGGCACGACTGTTTTAAGAGAACTTATAAAAGTAATGCCAAACGAAAATTATATATACTTCGGCGATTCAAAAAACGCTCCCTACGGCACCAAGACAGTTGAAGAAGTGCGAAAACTGACCACCGTAAACGCCGAGGCGCTTATTGCCAGAGGTATCAAAGGTATGGTCATTGCCTGCAACACTGCGACCGCCGCTGCGGCTCAGCATTTACGCCAGATGCACCCCGAAATACCCATCATCGGTATTGAGCCTGCCATCAAGCCGGCCGCTTTGGCCAAGGAGAACCCTGTTGTGCTGGTTATGGCAACTCCGCTTACGCTAAAGCAGGAGAAATTTATGACCCTGCTACACAAATATACCGATGTTGCAAGCATTATCACCCTGCCCTGTCCGGGTCTGGCTGAGCTGATTGAGTCCGGCGATTTTGACAGCGACAATATCAACGGCTACTTGCAACGAATCTTTGAACCGCTCAACCGTGAAAAGATTGATTCCATCGTTCTCGGCTGTACTCACTACCCGCTAATTCAGGACGCGATAGTAAAAAATTTCAAGAAAGCGGTTGAGATTTTTTACGGCGGCGAAGGCACCGCACGTCAGACAAAGCGCAGACTGATCGAGCGCGGAACGCTAAGTGATTCTACAGACGCAGGCAAGGTGGAAATAATCAATTCTTTGGGCACCAAGGAGATAATAGACTGTATCAAAAATATACTGAGCATATAAAAAACCTACCGATATGCGTAATATCCTTAACGGATAACAACGCATATCGGTAAGTTTTGTTTTAATCTATATATTCAATGCCGTTTTCGACGCTCATTGATTTAATTCTTGCAAGCGATTCGACTCTCACGCCCATTGAGGTTATAAGGTCGTGACCGCCCTGAAACGCCTTTTCGATAACGATTCCAGCACCGACAACCTCGGCTCCCGCGTCGCGAATGAGCTTTATCAATCCCTGCAGGGCACTTCCCTTTGCAAGGAAGTCGTCTATTATCAATACCTTATCCCCCGCTTTGAGAAAATCCCTTGACACGATTATAGTATTTTTGTTTTTATGGGTAAAGGACTCTACCTCAGCCGTGTAGACATCGCCGGCGATATTTATTGATTTGCTTTTTTTCGCAAAAACTACCGGCACATCGAAATACTGCGCTGTCAGGCATGCAATACCTATTCCCGATGCCTCAATAGTTAAAATCTTATTTATCTCACAATCGGAAAAAATACGCTTGAACTCCTTGCCGACCTCGCACATAAACTTTACGTCGATCTGGTGATTTACGAAGCTGTCGACCTTAAGCACATTGCCATCCCCTATTTTCCCGTCTGTGGCAATCTTTCTTTTTAGTTCTTCCATTAACCTTTTCCTCTCTTTTCCTTTGTAGATATTATAATAACACTTTGTGGCAAGTTATGTCAAGAAACAAGACCGGAGTTTGCAAACTCCGGTCTTGCTGTTTTACTTAAGTCTGCTTGCCATATCATCTGCAAGCTTATCTTTTATTGCCTCTGCCTGAGCGTCAGTGGGTGCGACTGCGGTGAGGTAAACCTTTATCTTAGGCTCGGTGCCTGACGGACGGACGATTACCGAATTGCCGTTTTCAAGAGTAAAAATTATTACATCTGCCTTAGGCAATTTGATTTCGCTGATACCGCCGGTGGCGACATCGAGCTTTTGAGAAGCTTTGTAGTCTGATATCGACTCAACCTTGTATCCGCCGATAGCAACAGGTGCGTTCGAGCGCAGATCTGCCATTATCTGGGCCATCTTATTCATTCCGGTTATTCCGGAGAAAGTATAGCTGACAGTCTTATGAAGATAGATACCGTATTTTTTATAAATCGAGTTGAGCACCTGCATAAGCGACATACCCTTTGACTTATAATACGATGCCATTTCGCATATCATCATTGATGCGACGACGGCATCCTTATCCCTTACATAGGTACCGACGAGGTATCCGTAACTTTCTTCAAATCCAAACACATATCTATCAGACTCGCCGACCGCCTCAAGCATAGCGATCTGCTCACCGATATACTTAAATCCAGTGAGAACATTCCTCATTTCGCAACCGTAATCAGCGGCTATCTTATCACATATAGAGGTTGAAACAATTGATTTTACTGCGACCGCATTTGAAGGCAAGGTGCCCTTTTCGCTACGCTGTGAAAGGATATAATTGAGCAGCATTGCGCCGACTTCGTTACCTGTAAGCAACCGATAATCGTCACCGTCGGGAACGGCTATGCCGACACGGTCCGCATCAGGGTCAGTGCCAAGCAAAAGATCAGGCTGAACGCTATGCGCCATTTTGAGGGCACATTCAAACGGCTGACGTATCTCAGGATTTGGATAGGGTGCTGTTGGGAAGTTGCCATCGGGTGTCTCCTGCTCCTTTACGACAACAACGTCTGTTACGCCTACTCGCTTGAGCACTTCGCGGACGGGACGGTTGCCTGTCCCGTGAATGGGCGTATATATGACCCTCAGCCCTGCTTTTGCAAAAACATCAGGGTTTACAGACTGGCTGATTACGTTTTTATAATAATCCTCATAACAGTCATTGCCTATCAGCTCGATCATTCCTGATTTTACCGCTTCATCATAATCAACTTTCTTGACCCCGCCGAAAATATCGACGCGCTCAACAGCCTCGGTAACCTTTGCACTGGCATCTCCGCTGAGCTGACAGCCGTCAGCATCATAGGCCTTGTATCCGTTATATTCCGCCGGATTATGGCTGGCCGTAACGACGACACCGCCGGCACAGTTATAATATCGAATGGCAAATGAAACCATCGGTGTCGGAGCAAGCTCAGGATAGAGCCACACCTTGATGCCGTTTGCCGCAAAAACGCAGGCTGCGGTACGGCTGAAAAGATCAGAATTTATACGGCTATCATAACCTATTGCTACGCTGGGGGTATCGCATATTGAGTTGATATAATCAGAAAAGCCCTGAGAAGCGGGGCCAACAGGATATATATTCATACGGTTAGTACCGGCACCTATAACACCTCTGAGTCCTGCAGTACCAACCTCAAGGTCTTTA
>CAYYGY010000066.1:1661-5274 GCA_964471735.1 uncultured Eubacteriales bacterium | reverse complement strand
GGTACTGTTTTGCAGTATCGCTGTTTTATGCCGATGTTAAGCGGCGGCGAGGCGAAAACCCTGTATCCAAACGATGTAACAGTGTCGGGCGATGCGGTAAATTCGGGAAATAGCATCACCGTTAACGGCACGGCAGAAATCACGTTTCAGCCTGAAACGGCGCTGACATCTGTCGGACTGGAGTTTTCAGGCAGTGCAGATGCGTCTGTTTTCATTTCGTGGTCAGATGAGGGCAGTGTCGCCCTTAGAACCGGCGTAGAGCAAAGGGTGACTGACGTAAAAAGTTCCCGCGTGCTCTATCTTTCTACGCAGGGCGAGTGCATTATCGCCACCCTGACAATAGAATCAAGCGCACCTGCTACGCTGACGGCTGTAAAACTCAACTCACCGCCGTATTCGGTTCATTGGCTCAGGGTCATAATTTTAACGCTGGCCGTTTTCCTGCTTTACCTAGCAGTGAAAAACAGGGTTTGGCGCCAAAAGGTTATCTTTGAAAACGGTACCTGTAAACGTGAAATGTTTGTCGCCGCCTGCTTTGTGCTTTTTATGGTGTTCGTGTTTCTGCTTTCACCGGGTTATGAAACCAACACTGAGCATTGCTCTGTAACAAAACTTGTTTACGACCAACCCGATCCTAACGACGCCTATATGATGCAGACCGACGCCTTTGCAAAAGGACAGATACATCTTGATATAGAGCCGTCAGATCAACTGCTCGATTGCGAAAACCCGTACGACCTTTATTCGCGGATAGGGGCCGATTACACGTGGGACTTTGCTTTTTATGACGGCAGGTATTACAGCTATTTCGGTGTAGTGCCAATGCTGATACTGCTTCCGTTCAGGCTCATTACAGGCAAATTTCTGAGTACTTATGTGTTCTCGTTTTTGCTCGCTGTCTGCGCCGCGTTTGTGCTTGCAAAGCTGTATGCGGACGTTGCAAGAAAAATGTTCCGTTCGCCGAACGCGCTTGTTTATTACGCTTCGCTTACTGCTGTGCTTTTCGGCTCAGGTCTGGCATATTTGTCTGCGAGGTCGTGGTTTTATGAAGTGCCGTATACGTCAGGCCTGCTTCTCAGTTTTCTGGCGCTCGATCAGGCAGTCTTGTACTCTCATCAGGGAAAAAGAAAGAACCTAAGGCTTTTTATGTCGGCGCTGTTTCTCGCTTTGAGTGTCGGCTGCCGTCCTACCTGCCTTTTGACCGCCTTGCCTGTACTGGCACTTGTTGTGCCCAAGGCTTTCGAGGAAAAAAGCACAGCGTCGCGGTTTCGTGCCGCCGCCTGCTTTGCCGCACCGCTTGCCGTTATCGGCGCCTTGCTTGCGGCGTATAACTATGTCAGATTTGACAGCATAATAGAATTTGGTTCAAGTTATCAGCTGACCGTGTCTGACGTGCGGTATAATTCGCTTAAAAATTTGCCCCAGATAGTCCAAACGCTGGGCTGTTACCTTTTCCAACAGCCTTATGTTAGTGGAACCTTTCCCTTTGTTGCGATAGACTATACACCCTTTTCCGAGTTTTCGCAAACCACTTATCTCAACGGCACGGTCGGCCTGTTTGCTTACCCGTTTTGCTGGCTCTGTCTGTTTTCGCCCATATCCTTCAAGGGCAGGGATAAAGCTCTGCGTCGGCTTGTTTTGACGCTGTTTGCAAGTGTCGTTCTGATAATCGTAATTGTCGGGGCGACGGGTGGAGTTGCACAGAGATACACCTGCGACTATCAGTGGATGATGCTTTTGGCGTGTGCTCTGGTCGCTTTGAGCCTTACTGAAAAAGACAACTCTCCCGCTGTGACCGTAGGTTGTTTTGTCGCGGCCGCGCTCAGCACGGTGATGTTCGCTGCCATATCCTTTACCGGAGAGTTTGCCCGTTCGCACAATGTCTATCCTGAGGTTTACAGTTACCTTAGAGATACATTTGAACTGATAAGATAATAAACGCAGTACACTGTCATAAGTGTACTGCGTTTATTTCATCTCATTGCTATTTCGATTGCTTGACGCAGGGTTCTGACCCCATATATCTCAAGCCCGTCGACCTTTTTTATTTGCTTTAGCGCGGCGTGCGGCACTATGCATTTTGCAAATCCCAACCTAGCCGCCTCGTTGATACGGTTTTGTACCTGAGAAACCGAACGTATCTCACCTGCAAGTCCGATTTCACCGAATGCAACGATATCTTCAGAAATAACTGCGTCTTTCAGGCTGGAAACTAAACTGAGCGCCACCGGAAGGTCGGCCGCAGGTTCATCAAGCCTGAAGCCGCCGACAACATTCATATACGTATCCATATTGGAAAAGTAGAAACCTGCTCTCTTTTCAAGCACTGCTATTATAAGGCTGAACCTGTTGTAATCAAAGCCGGTCGACATTCTCCTCGGAGTGCCGAAACCGGAGGTGCAAACAAGGCCCTGAACCTCAGCGAGGATAGGCCTGCTGCCCTCAAGTGTGCACGCAACGCAGGTGCCCGAAACGTTGGTCGGGCGCCCCGAAAGCAGCATCTGCGACGGGTTTTCGACCTCAACAAGGCCGGTGTCGCACATTTCAAAAACGCCTATCTCGTTTGTCGAGCCAAAACGATTTTTGACCGCCCTGAGTATTCTGTACGACAGGTTTCTGTCGCCCTCAAAATACAAAACTGCGTCAACAATATGCTCCATAACCTTGGGGCCGGCGATTGCGCCGTCCTTGTTTACGTGCCCGATGATGAATATCGGAATATCGCTCGATTTAGCGGTGCGCAGGAATAGATTGGTGCACTCCCTTACCTGCGGAACGCTTCCCGGTGAGGACGACAACTCGCTTATGCTCATCGTCTGTATAGAGTCGATTATTACAAGGTCAGGCTTGTCCGAACGGATAAATTCACATATCGCCTGTGCATCGGTCGCCGCCATAACGGACAGATTTTCAGTCGTAACGCCCAAGCGGTCTGCCCTTAGTTTTATCTGCCTTTGCGACTCCTCGCCGGATATGTACAGCACATGCATAGACCGGCCTAGGTACTCGCATATTTGCAGCATCATCGTCGACTTGCCTATGCCGGGGTCACCTCCCAGCAAAACCAGCGAGCCCTTAACGATACCGCCGCCAAGAACCCTGTCAAGCTCTTTAACGCCGGTGTGATAGCGGTGCTCGTTATCCGTGCTGATGTTTTTAAGCTGTTTTGCATTTGCAGACAGAGCGCCTGACACAGCCTCAAACCGCTTTGCAGGCGTTGGCTCAAACTCAACAATTTCCTCTGTCATGGTGTTCCACGAGTTGCAAGAGGGGCACTTGCCGTACCACTTCACACTCTCGTAAGCACATTCAGAGCAGATGTATATGCTTTTAGATTTCGCCATTTGAGCCACTTCCTGTCATATCAAGATAGTTTGTAAGTCCGCAAACGAAAGAAAATGCAAGCTTGCTTTGATAGGTGTTGTCTTTAAGGTCTTTAAGATCGTTGCCGTTGGAGATAAAACCGCATTCTATCAGCACCGCCGTTTCAGGCGCGTGATAGATGAGATAGACATCCTTCGTGCAGGGCTTTATAAGGCGGTTGTTATCCTGCTGGATATAGCCCTTTATCGAGTCCTGAATCGACTGCGCACGCAGTTTTGCCTCGTCGTTT
>CAYYGY010000066.1:0-1651 GCA_964471735.1 uncultured Eubacteriales bacterium | reverse complement strand
GATGAATACAAAGGTATATGCAGTCAGGGTTATCTTCCATTAGTTTAAAGCGATTTAGTATATCGCTTTTCTTTTTTTCTTTTATCGTGTTACCGTAGGTGTGCACCGCTGTGTCGGTCTTGCGAACATTGACAGTCTTAAAACCCATCGCCTTGAGTATTGCATCGACCTTAAGCGAAACAGCGAGATTTATGTCCTTTTCGTTGGTACCGTCAGGAGCAACAGCGCCCCCGTCAAACCCGCCGTGACCTGCGTCAATTATTATAATAGGAAGATCGCCGCCGCCCGACACCTCTGTTGCCGCCGTGTAAACACGTCTTGCCGCACCGACGGTACCCGCCGCAGCCACCATCACAACGCAGATTACAGAAAGAAATCGCAACCATTTGCCTCGCATACAATTCACCCCTAAAGCAAAATATATGCAGGCAAATCGGATTAAAGCATATTTAGTTGCTGTTTTTTCAAGAAGCGAACGCGTCGGCGATCGACAACCGCCTGAGCCCTTGACGGTAGCCAAGACCTAACGCTAACGGAGGCAACAAAGAAGTCAGCGCCGCAATGATCACGTTCGCAAGGCCCATTTCAGCAAGGGTGAGCGTAGTCGGCAAAAGCGCCTGAACAAGCGGCAAAAACGGCGCGTTTATCAGCCTGTAAAAAGGCAAATAGGCGTCGCTTATGATGTTAAGTTTTGCAAGCACAAGGCAAACAGAGGCCATAATGAACGGTGAATAACTTACAAAACCTATCTTCAGCCCTTTGAAAGGGTCGTCCTTTATCCTGTTAAACTGCAGTTTGTTGCAGTCAGTGTCGCCGACCTTGTATATGCTCAAGTAAGGCAGAACAAGAATGATGCCCAACCCGAAGACCTGCGCTATGCACGAGCCGACCGCGCCTTTGATAAAAGCAATTATGCCTACGATTGCAAAAAGTGCAAACAGGTGATAGCAGATATATTTAAAAAACATTTTGGCACAAACAAACCAAAAAGAGTCCTTTTTCATACAAGACCTCCGAAAAAATATGTTTAACTGATTTTAACATACAAGCCTTCAAAAATCAACACCGACAAAATATTATCCACGCGATAAAATTGTGAAAAAAAGAAAAATTTTGCTTACATTTTTGGTAGAAATATGATATTATATCAATGCTGACTGTGTGCAAAAGATACACGGGTTTTAGATTTTGATTTGGAGGAAGACAATGTTTACGGTTGGAGATTTTGTTTGCTATGGCACACAGGGCGTTTGTAAAATAAGCGATATAACTGTCAAGCAGATAGGCAGAGAGAAAAAGAATTACTATGTTCTTGTTCCGGTACGTGATGAGAGGTCGACCATATTCGCACCCACTGACAACAAAAAACTGTTGGCGAATATGCGCCCTGTATTGACTTGTGATGAAATTGACGAGATAATATGCTCGTTTTCGGAGGATGAGCCTGAGTGGATTTCAAACGACATTGAGCGCAAGGAGTTTTGCAACAGCGTAGTAAAAAACGGCGACCGAAAGCAGCTGATGCAGCTTATAAATATGCTTTATGTAAGGCAGAAGGATTTGAAAAATCAAAAGAAGCATTTTCATATCGTCGACGAAAGGTATCTAAAAGAGGCTGAAAGATTGCTTCATGACGAATTTGCGTTCGTGC
>CAYYGY010000065.1:0-5295 GCA_964471735.1 uncultured Eubacteriales bacterium | reverse complement strand
CTGCCTTTTGAGCCTGGAACGGACAAGCTCATTATCGGCAACGGCGCCAGCATACCTCTTGACCAGCTCGGCAAGCAGTACGAAGGGAGGTGAGTGAAATATGAGCGAGTACATATTCACAAAAAAAGGTAAAAACGGCACACCTGAAAAGGTAGGGAGTCTGACTCTTCATAAGACCGAAGATGTGGCAAAGCTTTATTTTTATGGTGATATATGTTCTGCTACATGGCAGTCGGAGTGGTATCCAGAGGATAAAGCACCACAAGATATTGTTGATTTTCTTGCCGAAGTAGAAGGTGTGTCCAAGTTAGAGGTATATATTAACTCTGGTGGCGGCGCGGTTTATGGCGGTTTAGCTATATACAACATACTTTCACGTTTTCAAGCCGAAAAAGTGGCATATATCGATGGCATTGCTGCAAGTATCGCGAGCGTTATTCCGTTTGCTTGTGACCGGGTTGTCGCAAATTCTGGCAGTCAGATGATGATACATAAGCCCTGGAGTTATATTGTCGGCAATGCTGACGATATGCGCAAGGAAGCTGAATCGCTCGATATCTGTCAGGAATCGATTATATCAGTCTATATGAAACATGTTCGCGAAGGCGTAACAGTAGAACAGTTAACTGAGATGGTCAATCGAGAGACATGGTTGACCGGTGAACAGGCTGCTGAGGTGTTTGAAATTGAGGTAGCACAAGGAGCAACAGCAGTTGCAGCAATGAGCGGCTATTACAACACCTACAAAAAACCGCCTAAAACACAAGAGCCACAGCCTCATCAGGCTGAACAAAACCGTAAAAGAAGATTGCAGCTAGAGCTTGATACACTCACGCTGTAACTTGTTTTAATCATTTTTAACAAAAAAAGGAGAAAACAACATGACAAAACTCGAAGAAATGAAGGCACAGAAAACCCAGCTGATTGCCCAGATGCAGTCACAACTTGAAGCTGGCGATCTCGATGCAGCTGAGGCTACCAAGGGTGAAATTCTTGATCTTAACCGCAAGATTTCTGTTCAGCAGGTGATGGATGAGAACGAAGTGGATGACATTCAGAATGCTAATCGTACAGCTGTAACTGCTGCCCATGAAGGCGAAAGTGCGTCTTTTATCCGCGCTGCAATCAAAAAGTTCGCCGGCAAAAAGCTTACGGATAAGGAAAATGCTCTGTTGACGCCCTCTGCCGAGAATCCTAACGGCGAGAACGGCGAGGCTTATATTCTTCCTGAAGATATTCAGACTCGTATCAGAGAAAAGACGCGTGACTATCGCTCTATGCGTGAGGATCTCGGGTATATCCGCACCTCTGCTTTATCCGGCAGACTACCTGTTGAGAGCTTTGACACCATCACCGGTCTTATCGACTTTGCCGACGGTACAGATGGTGAAGAGAATGAGGATATCAAGTTTACATCCGTACCTTACACCCTGTCTGAAAAGGGCGCCCTCATTCAGCTCAGCAACACTCTGCTGGCTCTCTCTGACAACGACTTGCTTAAGTATGTTGTCAAGATATTCGCAAAGAAGGCTGTTGTCACCGAGAACGCTATGGCCGTCGCAGCTCTGTCTAAGGACAAGACTGTCAAGCCTTTAGCCGACTATAAGGCACTCAAATCCTCTATTAACAAGGATCTCGATCCCGCCGCCCTTCATGGATGTCGCATCATCACCAATCAGGACGGCTTTGATAAGCTTGATTCTGAGGTTGACGATACTGGTCGTCCTCTTCTTCAGCCCGATCCTACCGACCTCACCCGCAAAATGTTTGTTGGCTATCCTATCAAGGTTTACTCAAACGCTTTGCTCCCTACCGTTGCCAACAAGGCACCTGTATTCTACGGTGACACAAAGAACGGTGTAGCATTTGTTGATCTCGGCAAGACCAGTTTTGCAACCTCTTCTGACGCAGGATTTACCCGCAATACCACCTACGCTCGTATGATCGAGCACGTCGCCGTTATTCAGCTTGACGGTTCTGACAAGTGCTACTGCTACGGTCAACTTGATGTGACTGCTGCAGAGTAACAGCTCACACAGAGGGGATGTTTAATGACTTCATCCCCTCGATCTGGAGGTAGTCGTGATAGATCTAAACTATGTTAAGCAGTTTTTGCGTGTCGACTTTAACGACGACAATTTGTATATTGAACTGTGCATCAAGGCTGCAGAAGAATATGTAAAAAACTCGGTAGGCAAACCGGTGATTAAAGAAGATGGGACTCTGGACGAGGATAATCCATTGGTGAAATTGCTTCTGCTTAATCTTTGTGTCGATATGTATGAGCGTCGCTCTTTCACGATCGATAAGATGAGTGAAAAAGTGCGATATACAGTGCGCTCTATTATCCGCCAGTTGGAGTTAGGCGGTGCCGACATTGAGTGATTTTGCAATCGATTGCGGTAGTCTGTGCACACCTATCCGCATTCAGTCAAAAACGGTTGATAAGCCGTTGGGAAAGTTGGATAAAACAGAGGTGTGGATAGACATCGGGGCTTCTTCTCCGGATGAAGTGCGTCATAAGTTTTGCGAGTTTATAAGCACCCACAGTACCGATGTGGTCATAAACGATGCTGATGCCGGCAGAGAAACAGCAATCATCCGCTTGAGATATGACAAAAGGATAAATCGCCGTTGTCGCGTGGTTATTGGTGACGAGGTTTGGAAAATTGCCGCTGCCGAAAACATCCGCCGCAAAGGTGCATATATGCAAATAACTATCAGCAGGGTGGTGACATCGTGAAAGATATCTGTGAAATCGTGCAGGAGACACTTGATGCTGCTTTTAAGAACGCTCCGCCTGTGTGGCTTGAGACCATCATGCCTGACGGAGATGATCTACCAGAGGAATATATCATTTTCAAGCTTCTACCTGGATACTATACCGTTTATGCCAACGGTAAGCCCATACAGCGTTGCGACTACATAGAGGTTGGGTGTTATGCCGAGACAGCAACTAGGCTGAATAATATATTACAACAGATAGAAAGAGCAATGGTCGCCGCTGATTTTCGAGTTAACAGCCTGCCGGGCACCGATGGTTATAACACCGAAACAGGTCAACACGGCGGCGCTATGGAATTTAGCATCTCGAGAACGGTTGAAGGAGCGTTAGCTGATGGAATTGAGCCTTGATCGAATGTTCGAAGACGTACGCAAAATTGTTGAGCAACACAAGGATGAAGCTGAAAAAATAACAAAAGAGGCCGCAGATTTAGCTCTGCAAAATGTAGCCAAGAGGGCGCCGCAACGCAAAAAACAATATACAGGGAAACGGGCCAATAGAGTACCTGGATCTTTTGCTAAAGGCTTTAAACTATTAAAACGATATCGTGCAGGCGTTAACACCTATACCATCACCAACGACCCCGAATACAATATGGTTCACTTCTTGGTGGATGGCACTGACGACCGTGAAACTAAAAACGGTGCAAATCGCGGCAAATTAAAGGCCGATGCGTTTCTTGTCGAAGCGTTTGATGAGACGGTCGCGGTTATTGAAGCAAAATATAAAATTTGAAGGAGGATAAACCATGAAGGCTGGTTATCACAACATAAAAAACGGCAAGTATTCGCTTGCTGAGATTGTAAAAATCATTGCTTACGCAAAAGCAATATCCCTTGATCCTCAAATTGCCGAGGCTACTCAGTACGCTAACGGCAAATTGGTGGCGAAGATAACATCTGACTCCGGTTATAACGGTAGTCTTGGCGTAACTGCTCAGGATCCGGAACTGGAAAAGGACATAGGACGCAGCATTAAGATGGCAGACGGCTCACTTACCGTTGTAGGCGGTGCCAATCCTATCCGCCTTACAGGACTTTACTATGAGTTTAACGAAGAAGAGGAGAACGGCAAGCGTTCCACTGTAACAGTGTGGTTACACAATGTCGAGATCGGCGCATCTTCGTTTAATCATGCTACTGACTCCAACAATGTGGACTTTGGCGAGTATTCTTATCCCATTACGGTCTACGGCTCGCCCCTACTCACCGCTAATGGCGAAGAGTATGTGGACAAAAACGGAGTGGGCCGTACCTGTTTTATGTCTATATGCCGTCCTGATGATATCGGCTATGCTGAGTTTGGCAAAGCTGTTCCTGCTCTTATAATAGCAACTGAAACCGCTGCTCAGTCGGAGACCGAAACCGCTGCTCAGTCGGAGACCGAAACTGAGGCGTAACCCATGCAGGCAAGGGTAGGCTACCGCACGTATGAAGTTAATGTTTCCATGCAGAGCTTGCTTGATTATAGAACGCTGTTCGGAGAGTCGTTTTTAGAGGCGCTCTTCGCCGGCAAGGTTGATGTTGAGCATCTGCTGCGCCTTATGTGGTGCTCATTAAGGGGTCGCCGGCCTGCTTATCTAAAATTTGTAAAAGCCGCCGCTAGGGACAAGAAATTTACTGCGACGGCTTTACGATTTCGCGAAATAGTACTGCGATCCTCATCAGCATCTTCGAAGAGCGGCTCAGAAGGTGGTGCCGGAGACACCGTAAATGAGTTGGACATTCTTGCTATGCTAGCTATATGCGGTATATCCACAGATATTGTTGAACGCTTGCCTATATTCGCTGTGGTTGATGTTATATCTCGACGAAATGACATGATGTCTACTGACCGCCAAAGCGGAAAGATGCGTAAATTTACGCGCGACGAAATGAAGAAAATATACGGATAGGTGACTATATGGCAAAGAAAGTTTACAAACTGGTGTTCACCTCTGATACTACCGGAGCAGTAGAAGGGCTGGAGGCTCTCGATCAAAGCACCAAGACGGCAAAAAAAGAATACAATAGCCTAAAAAAAGAGTTGGCAAAAGGCTTTGATGCCAAAACTTTCAATAAGGCGCAGCAGGAAATACAAACGGCGGTTGATAACACCGCTGAAAAGCTCGTGATTCTAAAAAAACGTCTTGCTGAGATGGAAAAGCAGGATGGCGGCGTAACGAAAGAAAACCAGAAGGCTTTTAACGCTTTACGCAAGGAAATCGCAGACACAGAAGAGCAGGCATCTAAATTTGAGGACGAGCTTAAAAGCATCAATCAAATCCGCCTTGACAGCATAAAGAAATCTATTCAGGACATATCGGACAAATTAACTAAAACCGGTAGCACCTTGACCAAAACAGCCACTTTACCTATCATAGCGGCGGGAATTGCATCGATTAAAATGACATCTGATATGGAAGAGAGCAATAAAAAGGTGCAAGTTTCTTTTGGAGATTCGGCGTCGGTAATCGAGCAGTTTTCTAACACCACCCTGCAGACATACGGCATTGCTAAGTCAACAGCATT
>CAYYGY010000064.1:3399-5310 GCA_964471735.1 uncultured Eubacteriales bacterium | reverse complement strand
GCAGGAGACCGAAAGTATAGTCGGGCCGTACGCATTGCACGATTTTTATATGTACTATATGTTGCGCTACGGCTTTGACCCTGAGAAAATATATGCGCTTGCCGTCAAGGCTTTTGCTGACGATTTTGACAGCGAGACCGTGCTGAAATGGCTTAAGGTGTTCTATAAACGCTTTTTCACTCAGCAGTTTAAGCGCAACTGCCTGCCTGACGGAATCAAGATAGGCACCATATCTCTTTCGCCGAGGGGTGAATGGAGTATGCCCAGCGATGCGTGTGCTTCGCTGTGGCTGAAAAAACTGGATAATATGAAATAAAAAGATTCCCGAACATATCGTTCGGGAATCTTTTTATCTCCAGTATCCGACAAGGTCACCTATCAGGTCAAACTGCCATACCACCATAAGCAGATTCCTTATAAGAAAGAAAATAATTACACCCGCCGCCGTAACATAAAGCAGTTTTGCATTTATTTTCAGCACCCTGTCTTTTTTCTTTATTATGTTCACAAAGGCCTGTACATCATAGTAAACGAATACCGCTGCAAGTAGCAACACCAACGGATTGTATTTTAAAGACTGCAAAAGGTCAAAGTGCATAAGCGCCGTAGCGGCACGGGTACCGCCGCAGCCGGGACAGTACAGGTGAGTAAGCTTTGCAAAGGCGCATTGACCAAGCAGCTTTACCACAGGTATCGAAACCAGCGCAAGGTAAGCTTTAAATAGAAAAACCGCGCCGATAACGGCCAGATGCACGCCTGCGAACACAAGCCAGCGCTTTAGTGTCTTATTCATTTCCAACCCCCTCCGCCAAAAGCTTGGTGAAGGCGGCTGCAAAGCTTTTGTCGTCGTCGGCCGTGCGCTTTTTCGGCCCTTTCAGCCTGCTGCCTGCGTTGCGAATCTTCTTTGATATGTACCGTGAATCAAGCAGAGAAGAAATGTTGCCGTCTGTGTATACAAGGCCGTTTTGGTTTATTGCCCGCGCTTTCTTTGCAAGGCAAAGCGCCGCAAGCCCGTAATCCTGTGTCACGGCTATATCGCCCTGCAAAATCAGATTCGCCAGTTTAATATCCGCGCTGTCCGCACCCTTGTCTACGGTGATGACCTCGGCGTTTTTCATCTCAAATATATGTGCCGTGTCGCAAATGACCGTACAACTGACACCGTACTGACAACATATGTCTGCGGCAAGGCGCACGACGGGACAACCGTCGGCATCAATAAAAACGTGCATAATACACCTTCTGTCGTGTGTTTTATTCATTGTAACATAAAATGTCTTTATATAACAGATAAATTTTCTTGAAAAACAGCTATTAGGTGATAAAATATATAAAAAGGGTAAGGAGATAAAATGATGAGGATAGCGATAGTTACAGGTGCATCAAGCGGAATGGGCAGGGAATTGGTAAAACAGCTCAGCAAAAAGGAGCCGTTTGACCAAATATGGGCGATAGCGCGCAGGGAAAACCGCCTTGAAGAACTGAAAAAGGAGATACCTGCCGTAAGGCCTGTAGCCCTTGATTTGACAAAGCAGATAAGCATAGAGATACTGAACACTATTCTCAGTGAGGAAAAACCCGACGTAGCCGTGCTTGCAAATTGCAGTGGCTTTGGTAAATTCGGCACTTACGCAGATGTTTCACTGCAGGACAGTATGGATATGATAGACCTCAACTGCAAGGCACTCGTTGCCGTAACCCAGACTGTTCTCCCCTACATGAAAAAGGGCGCACATATTATGCAGCTTGACTCTCTTTCGTCGTTCCAGCCGGTGCCGTATATCAATGTCTATGCCGCGACAAAGGCCTTTGTTCTCAGCTATTCGCGTGCGCTGAATGTAGAACTCAAGCCCAGAGGAATAAAGGTGCTTGCCGTGTGTCCGGGCTGGGTCAGTACCGAGTTTTTCGATC
>CAYYGY010000064.1:0-3389 GCA_964471735.1 uncultured Eubacteriales bacterium | reverse complement strand
GTGACATATTATAACGTGGTCTATGCGCCGAAAGACGTTATCCGTACAGCGATTAAGGATATGTACAAGGGAAAGAAAGACGTGTCCGTGCACGGTTTTCAAATTAAGGCCCAGCGGCTGCTTGTTAAGCTTTTGCCGCACAGGCTTGTGATGGAAATATGGATGCGGCAGCAGCATCATAAGTAGATGTTTTTGTCATTTTATACAAAAGCGTCGTCACGCGTTCAAATGCTTTGTGAATGCTGGGGAAAATTGAAAAAATCAGTTGACAAAAGTCTGTATGTCTATTATAATATTTTACGACACTAAAGTGGTGCAGTAGTTAAGCGGAAGGGCGTCTTGCGCGGATGCGGCGTCCGGTACAGAGCGTGCTTCTTTCTGCGCAAAAAATCTGTATTTTCCGTCAGCACTGTTGTTATGGCAGTGCTGATTTGAGTTATTGCCGTGCTATTCTCCATGCGACGTACATTGGCCTCTGTTCCGATAATCGGAAAAATTATCACAGTGGTTGCCAAGACGCTGGTCAGACACAAATTTTAATATGCGGCTACTCGGTTTACTGTAATATCGTCAGGCTTTGATGAATATAGGTAATTAGACGACTTTGCCGTACAATAGGGCAGAGTCGTTTTGATTATAATTCCAAATTTTTTAGAAAAGAGGAACTACTATGAAAATGTTTAAAAGAATTGCGGCAGTAGCTTGCTCTGCTGCAATGGTCGCCGCTTGCTTTGCAGGCTGCGGCTCAAATGAGTCCTCCGATAAGTTTATTGTCGGAGCTACCGGCCCGTTGACCGGCGACGCGTCTGCTTACGGCATCTCTGTACAGAGAGGCGCACAGATAGCCATTGATGAGATCAATGCGGCAGGCGGCCTCAACGGCTACGAGTTTGAGTTTGTTATGAAAGATGACAAGGCCGATCCTGAAGATGCGGCTACTGCCTACGACCAGCTTATGGACGCAGGAATGCAGATTTCTATTGGCTCGGTTACTTCAGGCGCGTGCGAATCTTTCGCCGCAAAGAGTGTTGATGACAACCTGTTCTTCATCACCCCCTCAGCCTCCAGAGCTGATATAATCGCTGAGCGTGATAACGGCTTCCGCATCTGCTTTGGCGACCCCGATCAGGGCTACCTCGCCGCCGAAACCCTCGTAAACGATTACGGCTTTACAAACATCGGCTGTATCTATGACACCAGCGATACATATTCATCAGGAATATATGAGGCTTTTGTTGAAAAGATGGAAGAACTCGACGTTGAGTTTATAACCAAGACCTTCGATCAGGAAACAAATAAGGACTTCTCAACACAGGTTGAGGCCCTCAAGGATTGCGAAGCTATCTTCCTTCCCATCTACTACACCGAGGCCGGCCTTATCGCACGCGCTTGCACCGCAAAGGGCAGCGACGCAATGATCCTTGGCTGTGACGGCCTTGACGGTGTTGTTGACCAGATCGACGAAACCGTAACTACCGAGATCAAGTACATCACTCCCTTCGACGTTAACAGCACAGATACAAAGGTTGCTGATTTCGTTTCAAAGTACAAGGAGAAGTATGACACTGTTCCCGACCAGTTTGCGGCTGACGGATATGACGCAATATACGCTATCTACTATGCAATGAAGGCTGCTATCGACAACGGAACAGACCTCACACCTGAAACCTCTGTAAGCGATATGTGCGAGGCTGTCAAGGCAGCTCTTACTGATTCTTCATTTACATTCACCGGAGCAACAGGCACCATGACTTGGGATAAAACCGGCGCTCCGACTAAGGTACCGCAGATCGTTGACGTAAAGGTACAATAAAGGAAAGTTAACGGTTTACAAGGAAAAGCAAAAACGGTCGAGGGGTCTTGTACCCCTCGACCTAAAATCCTGTTAGGAGAAAGTTTATGAGTATATTTTTGGACGGGCTCAGTCTTGGCGCAGTATACGCCTTGATAGCTCTGGGATATACAATGGTATACGGAATCGCAAAAATGCTTAACTTTGCACACGGCGATGTTATTATGATAGGCGCATATGCCATTTATTCCACCTTAATGCTTCACAACAATCCGATAATCGCAATACTGATTGCGGTCGCAGTATGCACAGTGGCCGGCATCGTAATTGAAAAGCTGGCATACAAGCCCCTCAGAGGGGCCTCACCCTTGGCGGTGCTTATTACAGCAATCGGCGTCAGCAACCTTTTGCAGGGAACGGCACAGCTTATCTACGGCTCAACATCAAAAACCCTAACCATTGCCAACTTCGGCAGTGTTAAAATTGGAAATTCCGAAATAGGCGTGGGCACCATACTGACGCTCGTAGTGGGCGCGGTAATAATGATCGCCCTGACCCTTTTCGTTAAAAAGACAAAGACAGGCAGAGCAATGATCGCCGTGTCTGAGGATAGCGGCGCCGCCCGCCTTATGGGCGTCAACGTCGACCGTATAATAATGATAACCTTTGCTATCGGCTCTGCCCTTGCGGCGTTTGCCAGCCTGTTTTATCTTATAAGAATCCCATCAGCCAGTCCGACCCTTGGTTCAATGCCGGGCATAAAAGCGTTCACAGCCGCAGTTATCGGCGGAATCGGCTCTATACCGGGCGCGATGCTGGGCGGAATACTGCTGGGCATAATCGAGCAGATCTGCCAGAACACACCTGCCGCCGCATACACAACGGCAATTGAGTTCAGCCTGCTCATATTAATACTTCTTGTAAAGCCGGTCGGCTTGATTGGAAAACGCAGAAGAGAGAAGGTGTAAAGCGTGGGTTATTTCAAAAACGTAAAGGACTCTTTCAAACTCAAGCATTACATCAATTACATAGTCATCGCCGCCGTTCTGGCTTTATTTATAGGTCTGGATGCGGCAGGGGAACTGTCGCGCGCAACACTCAACCTTTTGCCGAGGATAGCGTACAGTATTATCCTTGCGGTATCGCTTAATCTGGTCGTCGGCTTTCTGGGCGAGCTGTCGCTCGGCCACGCCGGATTTATGTGCGTGGGCGCATATCTGGGTTGCTATTTCTCGCTGTTTTTGCATCAATATGTCGAAAGCACGCTTGTGTGTTTGCTCATCTCAATGATAGTCGGTGGCCTTGCCGCCGCTGTTTTCGGCTTTATCATTGGCTTGCCTGCACTGCGCCTTAAGGGCGACTATCTTGCGATAGTAACACTGGCGTTCGGTGAGATTGTCAGAAATATATTCAAAAACCTTGATACCTTCGGCGGTGCTATGGGCCTCAAAACCTCAGACGTAAAATTAAAGAACTCGACCTTGTTTATCGTCGGCTTTATCACCGTGCTGATCGTTCTCGCTCTTATTCAAAATCTTATAAGAAGCAAGCACGGCAGGGCCATAACCGCCATTCGCGATAACGAGATCGCCACCAA
>CAYYGY010000063.1:0-5332 GCA_964471735.1 uncultured Eubacteriales bacterium | reverse complement strand
ACACAATGATAGAGGGCGGTACAGGCACAGATTCAATAAATACCCGTCAACCTGACGAACCGCCTGAACGCTTTGAAAGCGGCACTGTCAATCTGCCCGGAATCGTGGGCATCTCAGCCGGAGTTGACTTTGTAATGCAAAAAAGCATATCAACAATAAGAAAGCATGAGCAGGATATTATCAGGTACATCTATAAGGGACTGAATTCGATAAGAAAAGTTCGGCTCTACACCGACGTGCCTGATGAAAATTTTGCGCCGGTGTTGTCGTTTAACATTGGGACGGAAAACAGCGTTGTTGTTGCATCTAAACTCAACGACAGAAACATTGCTGTGAGAGCGGGGCTTCACTGTGCACCCAACGCGCACAAGCGTATCGGAACGATAGAGCAAGGTACAGTTCGCGTTGCTCCGTCTGCATTTACCACAAAAAATGATGCGGACCAACTTTTAAACGCTGTTGAATTAACCTCAAGGTCACTAAAAAATGCTTAAACAATATAAAATTTGCACTTGAAAATTACAAAATATGTGTTAGAATAGATTAATAATGAAAAGCGTTGATGAAGAAAAGTAGTCATTATATTCTTTCGAAGAGAGAGCGTGCATTTGCTGTGAGCCGCTTGTAAGGATATTTGATGAAGTTCCCTTCGGAGTTGTGCGGTTGAAATCAAAGTAGGCTGCATCGGCTTGACACCGTTAAAGGTCACTGGAGTGTTTGCTCTTTTGTAGCATGAATTAGGGTGGTACCACGGATTTTATTCGTCCCTTACGGCATAGGCTGTGAGGGACGTTTTTAATTTTAAGATTATTAAATTTGGGAGTGATTAAATGAAAGAACAACTTAAGGCAATAGCCCAAGCCGCCAAACTGGCGCTTGAATCGGCTGAGGATATGCAAGAGTTGGAGACATTGCGAGTTAAATATCTGGGTAAAAAGGGCGAGCTCACTGCGATACTCAAGCAGATGGGCAGTTTGTCCGCAGAAGAGCGACCTGTTATAGGCCAATTTGCAAACGAGATAAAAGCACAGATCGAAAGTGAACTTTCTGCAAGATCGGCAGAACTCAAAGCTGCATCAACTGATAAAAAGCTTGCCGCCGAAAAGATCGACGTCACTATGCCGGGAAAGAAGGAACCGCTTGGAAAGCAGCATCCTCTCAATCTTGTTCTTGACGAGATAAAAGAGATATTCCTCGGTATGGGCTTTGACGTTGCCGAAGGCCCCGAAGTTGAGTATGATTACTACAATTTTGAGGCACTGAACATACCAAAAGATCACCCTGCAAGGGATACACAGGACACATTTTACATCACCGACAACATCCTTCTTCGCACCCAAACCTCCCCTGTTCAGGTGCGCACTATGGAAAAGCAGAAACCTCCTATCAGAGTTATTTCACCCGGTCGTGTTTATCGCTCGGATGCTGTTGATGCGACACACTCGCCTGTTTTCCACCAGATAGAAGGTCTTGTTGTTGACAAAGGCATAACTATGGGTGACCTTAAGGGCACGCTTTCAGACTTTGCAAAACGTCTGTACGGCGAGGATGCACAGGTTCGTTTCCGTCCGCACCACTTCCCCTTTACCGAGCCCTCTGCCGAAATGGACACAATGTGTTTCAGCTGCGGCGGAAAAGGCTGCCGACTCTGCAAAGGCGAAGGCTGGATAGAAATTCTCGGCTGCGGTATGGTACATCCTAAGGTGCTTGAAAATTGTAACATCGACCCTGAGGAATACAGCGGATTTGCGTTCGGTATGGGACTTGAGCGCCTTGTTATGCGCCGCTTTAACATTGACGACCTGCGTCTTTTCTATGAAAACGACCAGAGATTTCTTAATCAGTTTTAAGGAGGGAGATCATAATGGATTTGTCAATCAGATGGCTTAAAGAATTTGTTGATATCGACTATGACGCTAAAGATTTTGCAGAGCGTCTTACCATGACCGGCTCAAAGGTTGAGGGATATTCCAAGGAGAGCGAGGAAATTTCCGGTGTTGTTATAGGCAAGGTAAACTCAATTGAAAAACATCCTGACGCGGACAAGCTTGTTATAACTCAAATTGACATCGGTGATAAAGTGCTTCAGATTGTCACAGGTGCCCAAAACCTGAAGGTGGGTGACATAGTTCCTGTTGCAACTGACGGCTCTACCCTGCCCAACGGTGTCAAGATTAAAAAAGGCAAGCTGAGAGGCGTAGAGAGCAACGGCATGCTGTGTTCAATTGCTGAGCTTGGCATTACTCAGGGTGACTTTCCCTATGCCATAGAAGACGGCATTTTTGTAATTGAAGAGCCCTGTAACTTAGGTGACAACGCTGTTAAGGTGCTCGGAATAGATGACGATGTCGTGGAGTTTGAAATCACCTCAAACCGTCCCGACTGCCTTTCTGTCATCGGTCTTGCCCGCGAGGTAGCAAACACCTATGATCTTCCGCTTAGGCTTCACACTCCCTCGGTAACTGAATCGGGCGACGATATTAACAATCACTTGAAGGTAAGAATAGAAGCTAAAGACCTGTGCTACAGATATATGGCGAGAATGGTTAAAAACATAAATGTTCAGCCGTCTCCGAGGTGGATGAGAGAAAGATTGCGTGCAAGCGGCGTTCGTCCAATAAACAACATCGTTGATATAACCAACTATGTTATGCTTGAGTACGGCCAGCCAATGCATGCATTTGACTACAAGCACGTTAAAGACGGTGAGATCAGGATCCGCCGTGCAAAGGCAGGAGAAGGCATAGTTACGCTTGACGGCGCGTCCAGAGAACTGACTGAAAATATGCTCTGCATTGCTGACAGTGAAAAACCGATGGCTGTTGCGGGCGTAATGGGTGGCGAATTTTCAGGCATATTTGACGATACAAACACCATCGTGTTTGAGTCAGCCTGCTTTAACTATGCTTCAGTAAGAACCAGCGCAAAGGCACTGGGTATGCGCACCGACGCATCCTCCAGATACGAAAAGGGACTGCCTGCCCAGTTGTGCGAGGCTGCGCTTGATAGAGCCTGCGAGCTTATCACCCTGTTAGGTGCCGGCGAAGTAGTAAGCGGCGTTATAGACTGCAAAAACTTTGACGAAACACCCAAGAAGATAAAATTTGAGCCCGAATGGACAAACCGTTTCCTAGGCACGAATATTCCTAAAGAAACTATGGTAAAGACCCTTACGGGCCTTGGATTTAAGCTTGACGGTGATATGATAACAGCGCCTTACTTTAGAACAGATATTGAGCATAAAGCCGACATCGCCGAAGAGATCGCCCGCATTTACGGTTATGATATAATCCCCGACTCTTCAATCAGCGGTAAGGCCAACGGCAAATTTACCGCCGTGCAGAAGTTTGAGCAAAAAGTAAACTCGGTCATGCTTGCTAAAGGGTACTCCGAAATCGCCACATACTCGTTTATCAGCCAGAAGGATTACGACCTCGTATGCATGCCTGCCGACTCTACAGACCGCAATTCGGTAAAAATCAGCAATCCTCTGGGTGAAGATAAGTCCATAATGCGTACGACTGCTCTTCCCTCTTTGATGCAAATTCTTGCACTCAACTATAACAAGCGCAACACTGAAATTAAGATGTACGAGGTCGCAAAGGTTTACATTCCTCAGGGCAGTGACACGTTGCCTGATGAGAGAAAGAAACTTATGATAGGCGCATACGGCGGAGATTATGACTTCTTTACGCTTAAAGGTACGGTAGAAACGTTGTTCGACGCGCTGAATATTTCAGGGTACGATTTTGAGGCTGTGACAGACCTGCCCGCCTTCCATTCGGGCAGAACGGCAAAAATTGTGGTTGACGGCGAAGATATCGGTGTCATTGGTGAAATACACCCGAAGGTCTGCGACAATTATGATATTTCTGCCAAGGTGTACGCCGCTGATATCGATATTGCGAAAGCCTATTCTCACATCGGCGAGGACAAGACCTACAAGGCGTTGCCTAAGTTCCCGTCGGTTACGAGAGATCTGGCCATTATATGCGACAGAGATCTTCCTGTTGCCAACATCAAAAAGATTATCGTTGATTGCGGCGGCAGTCTGATTGAAAGCGTCGAGTTGTTCGATGTATATCAGGGTAATCAGATACCTGAAGACAAAAAGAGCGTTGCCTATTCTTTTGCCATGCGCTCAGAAAACGGTACGCTAAGTGACAAGCAGTGCGATAAGATAGTTAAGAAAATAATCGCTGAGCTTGAGAAAATCGGAGCAAGTATCCGTTCATAGTATAAAAATAAGGAGCAGAGTTATCTGCTCCTTATTTTTATACAGTTGTCACAAACTCACCTTAGTTTGTGTTTGTTTTATGCAGTTGTAAGTTTGTTTTTTGCGTTGAAAAAAAGTAAAGCAAGTGTTATTATGACAAAAATTAAATAAATTATATAAAAGAAACGGTTCGAAAAGTTATAAGCTGAGTAGATGAAAGAGGGAATCCGGTTTGAATCCGGAACAACCGCCATTACTGTATTTGATTGATCTGAACAGATATTCCATTGAGGCATCTTTGTAGAAATGCGAGTGCTTTGAGAAGGACTGTTCTTTAGTGACCAAGGTCACTGCGTCATAAGTCAGGATACCTGCCGTATCTTTTTAGGTTTAACACAACTTTGGTGGGAAGAGTGCGACCGATTTATCGCCGCAATGCGGCTTTGGGGGTTTGCACGCTTCTATATCGTTCAAACCGCTGGAGGTTTTTTGCTGTGCTGAATCTGTTGTACTCTTTTGACCTAATCGGTTGAAAGAGTATTTTTTATGTTTGGCGTGCATTTGCAAAAATCAAAATCAAAAAGGACGATAATTATGGTATCTAAAGAGAAAAAAGAATGGGCAGCAGATAAACTTCGTAAAAAGGCTGAAGAAATCGGACAATTGCCGAAAAAAGATGATTTTGATGAAGTTACCCGTTCCCGCATAAAAGCATTTTTAGGGCCTTGGCCTAGAGCGCTTGAGGCGGCAGGATTAAAGTCTGCCGTATCGAAAAAAGCCAAAAAGAAACACATTCAAAAAGGTGAAATATAATGAGATGTTTTTCCATGCTTCATCCGCTCGTTGCGGCGATATACTTTGTTTCGGTACTTTTTATAACGATGTTTACTACAAACCCGCTGTTACTGATACCGGCTTTGCTTGGCGGTGTTCTGTTCTGTGTGAAAGTTGATGCGAGTGCCCGCAAAATCAAGTTTTTCGGGTTTTTCCTGCTGTTGGTCGCTGTTGTCGCTGTGACTAATCCGCTGTTTTCGCATAACGGTGTAACGCCTTTATTTTATTTAAACTCAAATCCAATTACTTTAGAGGCAATACTTTACGGTGCAGATATGGGAG
>CAYYGY010000062.1:0-5413 GCA_964471735.1 uncultured Eubacteriales bacterium | reverse complement strand
TATCATCACACAAAAAAGCCTAGCATAATTAACACACCCTCTCTCAAACTATTTTAAGGGAATTTCCCTTAAAAGTCAATAAGGCATATTCCCTTAAGACATAATTTGTCTTATGAGGTGATCGTGATGTTTAAACGTTTGCGGGATATGCGTGAGGATAGAGATTTAACACAGGCACAAATGGCTGATTTTTTAAAAATACACCAAACCACATATTCTGATTATGAAATTGGAAATTTAAATGTTCCGATTGATGTTTTTATAAAACTAGCAGAATTTTATAATACAAGCATAGATTTTCTTGCGGGTGTTACAGATAATCCAAACCCATATAAATAATCATCGTTTTCTTATTAAAAAACCACCACAGACTCAGTTTTGAATCTGTGGTGGTTTTTGTGAAATATTTTACTGCGCCAATCGGATTTTTTATTTTTCCCGATTATTTAATAACTTCGCCCATAAGGCCGGCGGTGCAACCTGCCGCATTTGATTCATCGGTGTCTATATGCATAGCAAGAGCATACTTATCGCTTACTCTTACAATGACATCGCCGAACACCAGCGAACGGCCATCGGTATCGACCTTAACACTGACCTGCTGACAATCTTTAACGCCAAACTCAGCCGCGTCGGCGGTGGTCATATGTATATGACGCTTTGCGGCGATAACGCCCTCACTAAGCTCAACCTCACCTGCAGGACCTACAAGCTTGCAAGCGCCGCTGCCTGCGACGTCGCCCGACTCGCGAACAGGTGCACTGACACCGATAGAACGTGCGTCGGTCAGCGAAAGCTCAACCTGAGTGGCGGGACGGACAGGGCCTAAAATAGAAACATTGGCAAGTTCTTTTTTGGGGCCGACAACGGTCACCCTTTCTTCTGCCGCGTACTGGTCCGGCTGAGAAAGCATTTTCTTAACCGTCAGCTCATAACCCTTGCCAAAGAGTATCTCAAGATGTTCCTGTGAAACATGAACATGGCGGGCTGAAGTTTCACTCAAAACCTTATTTTCCATATCGTTAACTTCCTTTCATTTCTGTGTAAATTCATTGTAACGCAATCCGTACCTCTTTTCAAGTCAATTTTAAATATAATATTTGATTAGCATGCGCAAATCTGTTAAAATATTTTTATGAGCAAAGGAGATGTTGATTTTGGCCGACAACTGGAACACGCTTAAAAGCGAATGCCTTGCCTGCACCGCCTGCCGTTTGGAGAAAACGCGCACGAATGTCGTTTTCGGCGTCGGTGACGAAAACTCAAAGGTTATGTTTATAGGCGAAGGCCCCGGTGAAAACGAGGACCTTCAGGGCGAGCCGTTTGTAGGCAGGGGCGGTCAACTGTTTGACAAATATCTTGCCGCAATCGGGCTTGACCGAAGCAAGGTCTACATCGCAAATATGATAAAGTGCCGTCCGCCGAAAAACCGTGACCCTGAGCAGGACGAGCTGGATCTTTGCATCGGCTTTCTGCGCCGTCAGGTAAAGCTGATCGACCCTCAGATAATCGTGTGTCTGGGGCGGATCTCCGCGTGCCGACTGATATCTGAGGATTTCAAGGTCACGCGTCAGCACGGTCAGTGGATACAAAAGGGTAAATTCCTTATGATGGGCACCTTTCACCCTGCCGCACTTCTTAGGAACACCGCCCAGAAAGAGGCGGCGTTCAGCGACTTTCTCGGCCTGCGTGAGAAAATGCAGGAGCTGGGCATCTGGTGCGGCGAAGATGTGTAACACTTAGTTTACAAAATCTGCTTTATTTTTACAGCATTTTATGGTACAATTGTTGTGTTCGGCGAAAATGTATTTTTCGAAAGGTTGATATAGAGAATGAATCTTGTTAAAAGACTTGCCAGAAGCTATAGCAAAAAGGAATTAAAGAGGATACAGCCTATCCTTGACAGCGTTCTTTTTTATGAAGATAAGATGGCGGCTATGTCAGATGACGAGCTGCGAGATATGACCGATGAGTTTAAACAGCGTTATGCAGGCGGTGAATCGCTTGACAGTATGCTGCCGGAGGCGTTCGCGGTTTGCCGCGAGGCGTCGTGGCGCGTTTTGGGCATGAAGCACTTCCCTGTTCAGATAATAGGCGGCATCATTCTTCATCAGGGCAGAATAAGCGAGATGAAAACAGGCGAGGGCAAAACACTGGTTGCCACCCTGCCTGCATATCTTAATGCCATTTCGGGCAAGGGTGTGCACATCGTCACCGTCAACGACTATCTTGCACGGCGCGACAGCGAGTGGATGGGCAAGGTATACAGATTTCTGGGGCTGAGCGTCGGGCTTATCGTTCACGATATGGCAAACGACCAGCGTCGCGAGGCGTACAGCGCCGACATAACCTACGGCACGAATAACGAACTGGGATTTGACTATCTGCGCGATAACATGGTCATATATAAAGAGCAAAAGGTTCAGCGAGGACACAATTTTGCGATAGTCGACGAGGTGGACTCAATTCTTATAGACGAGGCGCGCACACCGCTTATCATCTCCGGTAAGGGCGAGTCGTCAAGCGAACTGTATATGCGTGCGGACAAGCTGGCACGCTCTCTAAAGATGTGCAAGGTACGCGAAATGGATTCAAAGAAAAGCGACAACGAGGCCGAGTACGACGGCGATTATGTTGTTGACGAAAAGGCAAAGACCGCCGTTTTGACCAAATCGGGCATCAAAAAGACAGAGCAGTATTTCGGCATAGATAACTTAAACGATGTTGAAAACGTTACAGTGTCGCACCACATAAATCAGGCGATAAAGGCGCACGGCGTTATGCAGCGCGACGTGGATTACGTAGTAAAAGACGGCGAGGTAATAATCGTTGATGAGTTTACCGGCAGACTTATGTTCGGCAGACGCTTTAACGAGGGGCTTCATCAGGCCATCGAGGCCAAAGAGGGTGTAAAGATAGCGCACGAGTCGCGCACCCTTGCAACCATCACCTTCCAAAATTTCTTCAGGCTTTACAGCAAGCTGTCAGGTATGACAGGTACCGCCATGACAGAGGAGACCGAGTTCAGAGAGATATATTTGCTGGACGTCATTGAGGTGCCGACCAACAAGACCCTTGCCAGAGTCGACCTGCCTGATGTCGTTTACAAAACAGAAAAGGCAAAGTTTAACGCCGTAATTGAGCAGATAATCGAATGCCACCAAAAAAACCAGCCTGTTCTTGTCGGCACGATATCAATAGAAAAGTCCGAGTTGCTCAGCTCGATGCTGAAAAAGCGCGGAATAAAGCACGAGGTGCTTAACGCCAAGCATCACGAGAAGGAAGCCGAGATAATTGCTCAGGCAGGCAAAAAGGGCGCGGTCACGATTGCGACCAACATGGCGGGACGAGGCACTGATATTATGCTGGGCGGTAATGCAGAGTATCTTGCCAAGATGCAGATGCGCAAGAACGGTTACAGCGATGAGCTTATCAGCGAGGCCACCGGCTATGCCGAAACAGACGACAGCGAGATTATTGAGGCACGCACGTTTTTCACCGAACAGCTTGAGCGGTTTAAGGAGGAAATAGCACCCGAGGCCGAAGAGGTAAGACAGGCCGGTGGTTTGTATATCATCGGCACAGAGCGCCATGAATCGCGCCGTATCGACAACCAGTTAAGGGGCCGTGCAGGACGTCAAGGCGACCCAGGTGAAACGCGATTCTTTGTATCAATGGAAGATGACCTTATGCGTCTTTTCGGAGGCGAGCGCATCTACAACATGATGGACGCACTTAAGATAGACGAGAATATTCCGCTTGAGATGAAGATGCTTTCCCGTTCTATCGAGTCGGCACAGGAGAAGGTCGAGTACCGCAACTTTACCGCCAGAAAGAGTGTTCTTGAGTACGACAACGTTATGAACAAACAGCGCGAACTGATATACTCACAGCGCAACGAGGTGCTTGACGGCAAGGACATAAACGAGACCGTTATGAAAATGATACAGCGGTCTATAAAGCACAACGTGGAAAAATTCCTGACGGAAAGCGACAGCGACGACTGGAATTTCGATTCTCTGCGCGAGTACTATAACGGCTGGCTGACCAACGGCGACGATTTCCGCTACACTGTGCGCGAGCTTGACAAGCTTGATACAGACGACATCGTTGACCTTATCTACCAGCGTGCGGTAGAGCGCTA
The DNA here is from genome assembly GCA_964471735.1 of uncultured Eubacteriales bacterium. Lineage (GTDB taxonomy): Bacteria > Bacillota > Clostridia > Oscillospirales > Acutalibacteraceae > RGIG2206. The sequence continues at coordinate 1,269 of CAYYGY010000062.1, read as the reverse complement.
TGAAGACAGGATAAAGACCTACGGCAAGGAGATAATAGGCGACATAGAGCGCAAGATCCTGCTTCGTGCCGTTGACATTAACTGGATGAATCACATAGACGCGATGGACGAGTTACGCCGAGGCATAGGACTCAGGGCCTACGGCCAGCACAATCCTGTCGACGAGTACAGAAACGACGGCGCAGATATGTTTGACGAGATGATTCTGGCCATACAAAACGACACCGCAAAAATGGTGCTTACGGTAAATATCCGCATAGGCGAAGAGGTAAAGCGTGAGCAGGTGGCCCAAATAACAGGCGACAACTCTGAGGGCGGCACCGCAACAGGAAAGCCCAAGGGATATTCCAAAAACGGGCTGTGCCCCTGCGGAAGCGGCAAAAAATACAAACACTGCTGCGGCAAAAACGAACAGTAATATATTAAAAAGGAGGGCTTACAGCCCTCCTTTTTAATATATTAGTTTTATTCTGCCAAAGCCTTAAATCGGTCAAAAGCAAAACACAGCGTATCTGCCGAATGGCTATCGCTTGAGAGCACAAACCTGCCCCCTTGACTGCGGATATACTCTATAACTGACGCGGACGGGTAAGGCGTGGCTTTATACCCCCTTGACATTGCGCCGGTGTTTATTTCAAACGGTTTTCCGCTTTTTATCAAACGGTCTGCCGCCGCTTTGTACGCCGCGACATATCTGGGGTGAGTTTCATCAAACAGCCTACCCGACTCATTGAATTTGGTGATAAGGTCAAAGTGGCCTATAATGTCCGCGCCTGTGTTTTCGGCAACAGTTGAAACGGCGCTGAAATATGCCTCAGCCAGACTGTAAATGTCGCCGTCAAAGTACCTCTTTACAGCGCTGAGCAATATTTCGGGCGTTTCATCTAACGCTATATATGCATCGCCCACCTTCAGATAATGCACCGAGCCTATCACGTAATCATATGCGTTAGTCGGCATATCGGAGTACAGATCCTGCTCTATTCCGCAGAGAATTTCGATGCGGTCTGCGTATTTCTCCTTCAGCAATGCAATGCAAGAGCGGTAAGCCGATTCATCTTCCTTTTTCATACAGTAGCTTTTGTCGAAGAAAGTGTAAGAATGGTCTGAAAACCCAATGCGCTGAAGTCCCTTGTCGATGGCGGCCAAGACCGTTTCCTCAGGTGTGTTTTTGCCGTCACTGAAGGAAGTATGAACGTGAAGGTCGTAGGCGATCATTGTGTCATTTTCTCCTGTTTAACCTTATGGTCGATAACGTGACGGGAAGCA
>CAYYGY010000061.1:2081-5437 GCA_964471735.1 uncultured Eubacteriales bacterium | reverse complement strand
ATTTTTGAGCGTCTTTGCCGTGAAGAGTTCCTTCTCGGTGGTGGATACCGTGTTGTACTGTCTACTGATGACAGCGAATTTGGCGGTTTTTCCCGTGTCGATAAGGCATTTGAATATGAAGCATATACTACGCCTGCCAAATGGATCGGTTTTAATTGCTATCTGCCTTGCAGGACCGCTATTGTCTTAAAGAGAGAAAATTAAGGCTGTAATAGCTTTTGCTTGTGTTAGAAAAAGTCAAAACACACGGAATTTTAAGAGGTGTTTAATATGAATAATCAAAATGTGTCTGCGTCACAGGCGAGCATTTATCAGCAAAAGTATAAAAATTCGCGTTCCAATCTGTTGCTGATGATTGGATTTACCGCTATAAACATCATTTTGCTGGCGTTTGGATCTGATGTTATGCTGTTATTTTCCGCCACCGTTCCGTATCTTACGGTCTTGTTTGGAATTGAATTTGAAAACAGTATAGCGCTTTTGATATGCATCACGCTTGCTGTGATAAATATTTGCATATACCTGCTGTGCTGGTTTTTCAGCAAAAAGCACCCGGCTTGGATGATAGTGTCGCTTGTTCTGTTCTCGATTGATACACTTGTAATGCTGGGTTTATACTTGATTTCAGGTGATTTTTCAGGCGTGTTAGATATCGCCATACATATTTGGGTTATGTACTATCTTATTGTCGGCGTTTCAACCGGCTTTAAATTGAAGAGCCTTCCCGCAGAGATGTTGCTTCAGCAAACAGATATGGTTTCTGAGGAGAAGGAAGACGAGATTATCTCCGAAAGTGTCGGCTTGCGCGTAGCGGAACCCTTGCCCAAAGTGCGCGTTTTGCTTGAAACAAACTATATGGGTCATCAGGTGTGTTATCGCAGAGTAAAGCGTACAAACGAGTTGGTTATTGACGGATATGTATATGATGAAGTAGAAATGTTGATAGAGACAAGGCATATCCTTACAGCCAAATTGAACGGACATATCTATCAGGCGGGCTTTGACGGTGATGTTCACAGTTTTATTTTGATTGACGGCGATGAGGTGGCGCGTAAACTTCGCTTGTGGTAAGCTGATATGAAGTTGAAAAAGTTAAGGGAAGTTGTAATATGGACTTGTTGATAAATTTTGTGGTTGCTTTTGTACTGATAATGATAGGTTTCGGTATCGTTTATCTGGCCATCAAGATCACTGAACACCGGTTCACATACAGCCGCCGTAGGGCGGCATGTAACGAGGTTACACAAAATGAAATACATAAAGAGCTGTTTAATGATTTAGCCAAGCGTACCTTTGTTTTCTATTATTCTTATGCACTGCAAAATATAATTGCTATTTTGTGTAATTTGTTTGCATTGATTTTTTCTATAGTTTCACTGATTGGTTTTCAAGATGATGAAGTTAATGAGATAATTTCCTTATTTGCTGTTATCTTTGTTGTTATAACTATATATATAAAGCCGCAAAAAAGAAGTCATTATTACCTTCTGGCGTGGAGAAAAATGGAAAAACTGACGCTTGACACACTCAGACATTTAGAGTGCGGAAATGATACAAGCGAAACAAACAAATACTTCGATAATGTCAGTGATCAAAGAGAGATGATTGAAAGATCAATTACTGCAGACGATGATTAGAAACTTTATTGTTATAAAATATATTTGCTAGGTAAAGGGAGTTTTTGTTCCTGTATATGAAAAAGACGTTCAAATGTATATTTATATGTTGTATTGTTCTGGTTTTACCGCAGTGCTTGGTTGGCTGTTACAGTGCAAATTCCGGTAGCAAATCTGAGTATAAGGTAGTGCTTAATAACCCCAATTTTTCGAGTTCTGCCGCTCTGTCTAAAAGAGCGTCTGTGAGTTCTGTGTCGAGTGTAGATGTTGGTTCGTATGAAAAGAATACGCAGGAATCCAGTAGCTATGATTTACAGCAGCATAACTCCGTTTCAACTTCAAGCACTAACTCTAACACATCTGCAGCGTCTTCATATACGGCAAGTCAAATTGATGATAACAGCTACAAGATAACGTATGATGTAGAATATGTCGACCTATCAATGTTTAATGCTATGCCAAACCTAAAATGGATATCTGTAGATTCAGACAACAAAAACTATTGCTCTGTGGATGGCTTGCTGTATTCGAAGGATGGAACAACACTTTTAAGGTGTCCAATGGGTGTCATCGGTAAGGTTAATATCTATTCAGGAACAAAAACCATTGGTACACAGTCGTTTGCGGGTTGCTCCAAGATAACTGAAGTCAAAATACCCGAAGGCGTATCTGCGATAAATGATTACGCGTTTTACGGCTGCACGTCTTTGAAATCTGTTACTATCCCAAGCAGCGTAGAGAATATAGGCTTTGGCATATTTACAAAATGTACGTCGCTTGAGGATGTTGTAAGCTAATAGTCATTAGGATATGACAAATATAAGTGCGGATAAGGAAGAAAATTTATGATTATATTAAAAATACTGTTAGGCATAGTCGGTGCAGTCCTTTCAGTTGTTTTGATGGCGGTGGTTTTTCTGTTTGCCGCAAGTTTGACGGTAGACACAAAAAATCCGCCTGAGAAGGACAGCAAGTTCTGGAGAAAAGTGTTCAATATAATACTGTTTATAATCGTTAAGGTCAGTAGGCTGAACATAATTGTAAGCAACAAAGATATTATACCTGATGACAGCAGGTTTCTGCTGGTTTGCAACCACCGTTCAAATTATGACCCTATAGTTAGCTGGTACGCTTTAAGAGATAAGGACCTTGCATTTGTGTCTAAGGAATCTAATTTTAAAATTCCGATTTTAGGCAGACTTATCAGAGCGTGCTGCTTTATGCCTATAGACAGAGTGAATCCGCGCAACGCAATGAAAACGATCAACAAAGCCGCTGAACTTATCAAGCAAGACGAGGTATCTTTCGGTATATATCCTGAGGGCAAGCGCAGTAAAACCTGCGAATTGCTTGAGTTTCATAACGGCGTGTTCAAGATAGCGCAAAAGGCGAACGTGCCTGTTGTAGTAACAGCGATCAGAGGCACAGAGCAGGTGCATAAAAATGCTCCGTTCAAAAAAACAGATATCCATTTTGATATCATCAAGGTTATTCCTGCCGAAACAGTAAAGTCCAGCCAAACGTCACAACTGGGCGATGATGTCAGGACAATGATGGAGAAAGTGTTAAATAAATAAAACAATGGTAGACATTTTTGTGTCTACCATTGTTTTATTTATTGGTCAAATACAGATGTATCAAGACCGACGGCATCTTTGAAGTATTCCTTCAATGCTTTCTTCATTTTTTCAACTCCGCCGACAGAGTCGCTTTCGAAATTAAGCGGCATAACCTGATCGT
>CAYYGY010000061.1:0-2071 GCA_964471735.1 uncultured Eubacteriales bacterium | reverse complement strand
CAAACGCAATAAGAACCAACCGTCTGCGTCGTCGCAGTAAACCCTGATGCCCTCGCGGTTGTCGTCGGCAACACGCCAAGCGGGACGGCCATGAGCGAAGTTTTCGAGGTCTTTTATAACATTTTGCCCAAGCGTTTTGAAATCAGGCTCCGTGATGTTTATTCTCAGTTCCTTGCGCTCAACAGGCTCTTGCAGTGATGCGATAAGGTCCTCGATAGACTTACCTTCCTTACGTAGTTGTGCCAACTTGATAATTATTCTTGTTATAAGATACGCACCGTCGTCAAGGAAATAGTTGTCCCTAAACGCGGCGTGTCCCGATGTTTCAATCGCGAGAGGACATATCTGACCCTCTGCTGTCAGGCGTATGGCCTCGTCAATAACATTCTTGTAACCTCTGCGGTAACGGTAGTGTTGACCACCCAGTTCATTCTCAATGAAGGTTTTTAGACCGCTAGATGTGACTGAATCAGTTACAATTGTACCGTCAGGGCAGTTTTCAAGCGCAATAGCGGCAGCAAGTGCGACAAGACGGTTTCTGTTTATCTCTGTTCCGTCTGCACCGACTGCGCCTCCTCGGTCAACATCGGTGTCAAAGATGATACCTAAATCAGCCTTTGCCGCTACGGTCGCTTTGCAAGCACATTCCATAGCATATTGATCTTCAGGGTTAGGGGTGTGGTTGGGAAACATTCCGTCAGGTTCCAGATTAATGCTGCCGTTGATTTTTGCGCCCAGCGGCTTTAATACATCTTTAGCGTAGAAACCACCGACACCGTTGCCTGCGTCAACAACAAAGTGCAAGCCGTCTAAAGGTTTGTCACTTTCGTTAACACCTAACTGAGCAGAAATCATTTTTCTTAAATATGCAGCATATTCAGACAAAAAATTACAGGGCGTAACTTTGCCGTATGTAGCTACTGAGTAAAAGTTGCCCGATTCTGCGATGTTTATGATGTCACTGATATCCTTGCCGTCAAGTCCGCCGCCGCGAGTGAAAAATTTGAGTCCGTTTCTGTTAAACGGGTGATGGCTCGCAGTGATCGAAACAGCAGCATCGCAACCCTTTAACACAGTAGTCATAAACATTGCAGGCGTAGTGCAAAGGCCGCAGTCGATAACAGTCATACCTGATTTGATAAGCGCGTTTATTATCTGTGTTTTGATTCTTTCACCTGAAATTCTGCAGTCGTGTCCGACAGCTATGACCGCGTTATCAGAGCAACCTCTTTTATATATCCACGTGGCAAAGGCTTTGCCTAAAAGATATACAACATCATCTGTAAGTTCAATATGCTGTCCTTCAACGCCCTCACTTGCAATACCCCTTATGTCAGTGCCGCTTTTTAACTTTTTGATATCCATTTGTACCGTCCTTTCAGTTGATTCGTCCGTTAATAATATTAATAACCTTCGGTGAACTTTCGGCAATAGATTTGTCGTGCGTTATTACAATAACAGTGTGACCGTCATCGGCCATCTTCCTCAGAATTGAGGTCACCTCACCGCTTGCAACACTGTCAAGGCTTCCTGTCGGCTCGTCTGCAAGTATCAGCGGAGGATCAGCCGCAATTGCACGCGCAACCGCGACCCTTTGACGCTGGCCGCCTGACATCTCAGCAGGAAGGTGGTCCGCTCTGTCTATCATGCTGACAGCAGCCAATGCTTTTTCCACGATCTTTTTTCGCTGCTTTCTGTGTATACCGCGATATATCAAGGGCAGTTCCACATTTTCAGCCGCCGTCAGCGAACTGACAAGATTAAAGCTTTGAAATATAAAGCCGACTGAGCGGTTTCGGATCTCAGTCAATGCTTTTGCCGAAAGATTAGATATATCAGTGCCATTTAAATAATACATTCCCGATGTCTGTATGTCAAGACAACCAAGAATATTCATTAATGTTGATTTTCCTGAACCGGACGGACCGGTTATAGTCAAAAAGTCGCCCTGATCGGCGCTGAAACTGATTTTATCCAAATCATTTACAGAGCTTTTTTGCGTAGAATAAATTTTGGAGAGATTTTCAACCTTGATAACGTTCATAATTGAGTTCAGTCCATTCGAATCGTG
>CAYYGY010000060.1:0-5441 GCA_964471735.1 uncultured Eubacteriales bacterium | reverse complement strand
TCTCTACCAAAGCCTGAGGAGTAGGGCCGCCATACTTTTGCAAAATGCTTTTTTCAAGCGAGCCTGAATTGACACCTATACGTATCGGTATATTATGTAACCTGCAAGTGTCTGCGACGGCCTTAACGCGGCTGTCGTCACCGATATTGCCGGGATTTATTCTGATTTTGTCTGCACCGGCAGAAGCACACTCAAGTGCGAGCCTATAATCAAAATGTATATCGGCGACTATGGGTGTGTTTACGTTCGATTTAAGCTCGTTAACAAGCCTTACCGCGTCCATATCAGGCACGGCGACCCTGATTATATCACAGCCTGCTGATTCGAGTTTTTTGGCCTGCGCTATGTTGCCCTCAACGTCGTATGACGGGACGCACAGCATAGACTGCACGCTGACGGGTGCGTCTGAGCCGATTTTAATATTTCCGACGGCGACCTGCTTTGATATTCTTCTTTTTAACAAATTTATCACCCTATCAGGTAAAGAATTTCAGGATATCATTAAACGATATCAACACTATAAGTCCAAGCAAGGCTACGAAACCTGCCGTATGCACCCAACCCTCATATTTTGCAGGGACGGGCTTTCCTCGCAGCATTTCAATAAGCAGGAAAACTATTCTGCCGCCGTCAAGCGCAGGCAAGGGCAAAAGATTGAATATGCCCAGATTTACGGTTATCAGGCAAGCTAGGTTCAGCACGCTGGAAAGCGATTGTTTAGCCGCCGACCCTATCGCCGCAGTTATTCCTACGGGGCCGCTCATATCATTAAGGCCGTAACGGCCGCTTATCATATCAAAAAGCGACATATACACCACTCTGCCATACGACAAGACGGTATTAAATGAATTTTTTATTACTGAAAGGAAAGTACGGTTCTCACCGTATACGAAAAAATCCAGCTTTATATATCTGTTTGAATCTTCATATTCCTCCAGCGCGAATTTTACGCCGTCAAGCGTTACGTTTTCCCCATCACGCTCTACCACAAAGTCGATGACGCCGTCCTCATCGCTGCTGAAAATATAACTTAGATCATAGGTTGTATACACTCTTCTGCCGTTTGCACGCACTATTTTATCATTTTCCTTAAGGCCGTAGTTACAGCTTACGGCATCTTCGTCAAACTGTGCGACGGTGGTGGTTGCAAACCTTTCCTGCGGCGCAACGATAGCAACGGCAATAACAAAGCCGAGGATAAGATTAAACACCGCGCCCGCAACAACAACGAGGAGCCTTCTCCACGCAGGGCGGTTGCCAAACGCCCTTGGGTCAACGCTGTCCTCGTCCTCGCCCTCCATCGCGCAAAATCCGCCGAAAGGTACGAGCCGCCACGAATACAGGGTTTCGCCGATTTTTTTGGAAACAAGTTTGGGCCCGAAGCCGACAGCAAACTCGTTTACCCTTACCCCGTTTAGCTTTGCAAGCAGGAAATGGCCGAACTCGTGAATTATTATAACTGCAAAAAGCACCAACAGAGCAACAAGATAAGGCCACACGTTACTCCACAGATTTGACAGAATCGTTAATATATCAACCATTTCCTTTCGTTAAACCTTGCTTAAAACGTATTCTCTGGCCGCTTTATCGGCGGCAAAGATATCGTCAATACAGGTGATGTTACCCACGCTTTGCGCATCGGTCGCCGCGCTAACAAGCTCGGCTATTCGCAAAAAGTCAATTTTGCGGTCAAGAAACAGCGCCACCGCCTGCTCATTTGCGCCGTTTGCGGCGACAGGCTTTAGTCCGCCCGCGTTTATCGCATTGATGCAGACAGACAGGCACTCGAAAGTACCGTAATCAGGCGCGGCAAATGACATATGTGCCGTCTGGGTAAGGCTAAGCCGCTCACACGGCGCATCTGCTCTGTCGGGATAGGTCAAAGCGTACTGTATAGGCACCCGCATATCGTGCACGCCAATTTGTGCGATTATCGAGCCGTCGCTGAACTCGACAGCCGAATGAAGCAGGCTTTCTCTATGAACAACGACCTCTATATCAGAAGCCGAAACATCAAAAAGATGCACAGCCTCGATGACCTCAAGGCCTTTATTCATCATAGTAGCACTGTCTACGGTTATTTTCGCGCCCATACTCCAGTTGGGGTGATTGAGCGCCTGCTCGACCGTTACGCCGGCGAGGTCCTTTTTAGTTTTACCAAAAAAGGGGCCGCCTGATGCAGTAAGCAGGATTTTATTAATTTTTTTGCTCGGCGGTGCCGCATTAAGGCACTGGAATATCGCCGAATGCTCACTGTCGACGGGCAGGAGGTTGACACCGTTGCGCTTTGCCGCCTCAGTCACGAGTGTACCGCCGGCCACCAGAGTTTCCTTATTTGCCAAGGCAACCGTTTTTTTTGCCTCTATCGCGGCAAGCGTAGGGCGAAGTCCCGCTATGCCAACGACAGCGTTGAGAACTGTATCCACACCGTCAAGCCGGGCACATTCGCACACGCCGTCCATGCCCGTAAGCAAGGTGTAATCAACGTCGCGGGTGCGTGATCTCAGCTCTGCGGCCGCCTTTTCGTCGACAACTGCGACAAATTTCGGTCTGAACTGACGAAGCTGTTTCTCAAGCAAATCTATGCTTTTATTGGCGGTTATAGCACAAACTTCAAAGCCGCATTTTTTTGCGACGTCAAGCGTCTGGGTGCCTATTGAGCCGGTTGAGCCGAGTACAGATATTTTTTTCACCGGTTTATCACCTCTTATTTAACAAAGGGAAAATACTGAATGATACTGTAAATTATCGGGAACGAGAACATCAAGCTGTCCACCCTGTCAAGCACGCCCCCGTGTCCCGGAAAGAAGTTGCCGTAATCCTTAACGCCGAAAAATCGTTTTACGGCTGAGGCAAACAAGTCGCCCATCATTCCGCCGACCGACGCAAGCAAGGTACCGATAATAAGCGAGATATAGTTGACCGCTATCTCGTCCTGAGAGCAGTTTGTATAAATGCCTGTGTACACCGCCACGACAATGACGCAGAACACAAGGCCGCCGATTGCGCCCTCGACTGTCTTTTTAGGGCTGAGCACGGGGCAAAGCTTATGTTTGCCGAAAAGAGTACCCGCAAAATAGGCACCTGTATCGGTTATCAGTGCACAGAATGCCGCAACGAAAAAATAATACATACCATACGCGTGGTCAAGGGTATTGATTATGGTTGAAAAGCCGTATGCAACTATGAGCGTCATACCTACACACAAAAACTGACGTTCAAGGTTCATGCCTTGGAAGTTGCGCATTATGCTTACGGCAAAGGCCAACACATAAACGACCGTCAAAAGCGTCGTATCGACGTGGATATAGCCTCTGACAGCAAACGGCAGCACTGCCATATAAACAGCAGAGGCAACGAACAGAATTTTGTTTGATTTATTGGAAGAAACATCAAAAAGCTCAAACACGGCAGCAACGCTTAGCACGGCGATTGCCACGCTGACTGCAACAGTATCGGCAAAAGCGAGGAGAAGCAACACAGCCGCAACAGAAACAGCCGCTGTTATAAGTCGTTTTCTCATAATTTTATCCCCCTTTATTTTGCTGAGCCAAAGCGACGCTCACGGAGCGAATATGCTTCTATGGCTTTATCCAGATCCTTCGCGCTGAAGTCAGGCCAGAGCACGTCGGTAAACACGAACTCAGCATACGCGGTCTGCCAGATAAGGTAATTTGACAGCCTGTACTCTCCGCTGGGTCTTATGACCAAATCGGGGTCAGGCATTCCTGCCGTATAAAGCCGCTCAGACACGGTGTTTTCATTTATCTCGTCAAGTGACATCTCGCCTGCCTGCACGCTTGATGCAACTCTTCTTACAGCGTGCACCAGTTCATCTCTGCCGCCGTAATTGAGCGCGATGTTGACCTGAAGGCCGGTAGCATCTTTGGAATCGAGTTGGGCATCATTTATAAGCTTGATTATATCGTTGTCAAGCCGCTCTAAATTACCGATAAAGGTCAGCCTTATATTCTCGCCCTTGAAATTTTTTGAATCAAGAAGATACTCTCTGAGAAGATTCATTATGCCATCCACCTCTTCCCTGGAGCGTTTCCAGTTTTCGGTAGAAAAAGCGTAGACGGTCAGATATTTTATTCCTATTTTATTGCAATAACGGGCGATATTTTTAAATGTCGCCGCGCCCGCCGAATGTCCGGCTGAGCGAGGCAGGCCACGCTTTTTAGCCCATCTGCCGTTACCATCCATTATTATTGCGATATGCTCGGGCAAGTTTTCTGCCTGAGACACGTTGTTTTTTCTTTTAAATAAAGCCATTTTCTGCCCTCTTAAAAAGGGGACTGCAACATAATCTGCGTTGCAGTCCCATGATAATTAAAGTTCGAGTATTTCCTTTTCCTTAGCTGCAGTAGCGTCATCTATGCTCTTTATATATTTATCGGTAAGCTTTTGTACGTCGCCCTCGCCTTTTTTTACATCATCCTCTGTTATCTCAGAGTTCTTCTTCATCGTCTTGAATTTATCTATTGCGTCACGGCGGATAGAACGAACCGCTACCTTTCCGTCCTCAGCGAGCTTGCGCACATCTTTGACGATCTCCTTACGGCGCTCCTCTGTAAGCGGAGGAAAGTTGAGCCTGAGCGAACGGCCGTCGTTTTGCGGATTGATACCGATATCAGAGGTAAGTATCGCCTTTTCGATTGCTTTAACGGTTGATGCATCCCAAGGCTGGATAACCAGCGAGCGAGCCTCAACGATGGAGATTGCCGCCATCTGGTTAATGGGAGTGGGCACGCCGTAATAATCCACCTGCACCCTGTCAAGAACTGCGGGCGTGGCTCTGCCTGCCCTTATTGATGCAAATTCTCTGTCAAGATTGGAAAGAGATTTTTTCATCTTTTCTTCAGCAACATTGAGTACTTCTTTCATATATATGTTCGCTCCTATCTCAATTATTTCACTATTGTTCCGATATTCTCTCCCTCGACTGCCCTGACAATATTATCGGGGTCGTTAAGGTTGAACACCAGAATCGGGATATCGTTTTCAAGGCACATCGCGGCAGCAGTGGTATCCATAACGTGAAGCCGCTTTTCAACGACCTCTGCAAGGCTGATCTCGCCGTACTTTACGGCATCTTTATTGGTCTTGGGGTCGCTGTCGTAGACGCCGTCAACATTGGTCGCCTTAAAAATAACGTCTGCGTCTATCTCGCAGGCTCTAAGTGCTGCAGCGGAATCCGTCGAGCAGAAGGGGTTACCTGTTCCGCAGCCAAAGATGACGACCCTGCCCTTGCCAAGATGGGTGACCGCCTTGTTGCGGATATAGGGCTCTGCAACCTCATGCATGGCTATCGCCGTCTGCACTCTGACAACGACGCCCAACTGCTCAAGCGCATCACTGAGCGCAAGTGCGTTGATAGCGGTTGCGAGCATTCCCATATGGTCGGCACGGGTACGGTCCATCTTTCCGCTGGAACGGCC
>CAYYGY010000059.1:0-5491 GCA_964471735.1 uncultured Eubacteriales bacterium | reverse complement strand
CGGAAAGGGGGCGCAAAAATGAAAATTGCCATTAAAAAATACATTTGTATCTGCGAAGGCGAACTGCCTGAATCGGGCACCTTTGATGCTGCTATCGGACTGTGTGACGGCAGTAAACTTAAACGCTGTTTAAGAGACGACGGGAAAAGCGCAGTAACACATTTTAAGCGTCTGGCAACAGACGGTGCCCGCTCTGTGGCTGTGGTGTGGCTAGAAACAGGCAGAACGCACCAGATCCGCGTGCATTTCAGTGGAAACGGCTATCCTCTTGTCGGCGACTTTCTGTATGGACGCGAGGAAAACGACGGTGAAAGATACCTGTTGCATTGCTATGAAGCGTCCTTCGCTCACCCTGTAACAGGCCAAACCGTATGCCTGAAAGCCAAGGTCCCTCACGATATGGCAATATTTTTAGATGAATATGGTATTAATCTCTGATTTTACTTTATTTTTTAAAATGTATCTGTTATAATAAATTGGATATGTTAATTTGATTTACAAGGTGATATGATTGGAAATCAATATAAATGGACTTAATATTAATTATATAGACGTCGGTCAGGGAGAACCTGTCCTGCTTTTGCACGGCTGGGGCTCAAACTGTGATGCGTTCAGATTTATTATCAATTCGTTTAGCGATAGATTCAGAATGATAGCCCTCGATTTTCCCGGCTTTGGCAAAAGCGATGTTATCGACGAGCCTTGGGACGTTTCTGATTACGTTGATTTTACAGTTAAATTCATAGAAAAATTAGGACTGAGATCTCCGACTTTGGTCGGCCACTCCTTCGGCGGAAGAGTTATAATCAAAATGGTCGGAAGCGGCCTTGTTGAGCCGTCAAAAATTATCCTGATGGATTCAGCCGGCGTCAAGCATAAGAGAAGTCTTGCGTCAAAAATCAAACTGGCGTCGTTTAAGACTGTCAAATGGTTTTTGCTGTTGCCTGTGATAAGAAATTTCAGCGCAAAGGCGCTTGACAGAGCCAGAGCGTTTTTCGGTTCTGCCGATTATAATTCGGCACCCGCAGTAATGAGGACTACGCTCGTAAAGGTCGTCAACGAAGACCTCTGCTCTTATATGAGCGGTATAAAGGCCCCAACTCTGCTTATCTGGGGCGATAAGGATGAGGATACACCGCTCAGCGACGCAAAAACGATGGAAAAGCTCATTCCCGACAGCGGACTTTGCGTGATAAAAGGCGGCGGTCATTTTTCGTTTATTGACAGCCCGTATGAAGTTAACGCGATTATCAATAGCTTTTTGGGAGGCGGTAATCAGTGAACTGGTATCTGGTCGTTTCTGTTACAGCGTTATCTGTCGGGGGAGTGTTTTCGTCACTTTCCGACTATCATATGCTTCAGCAAAATTCTTACTATGTCTCGCGCTACCTTAAGTGGCTGAAAGGCTCGCTTGCAAAACTGGTTCCTAAGGTTGTCGTTTTGCTTGCTTTGTTGTTTTCTTTTGGCTCAGGCTTGGCGCTTGCGGCTGTATCTGTGTGTTACGCTGCAGTCGTCACGGCTGTTTCTTTGAACAAACAGAAAAAGGCTATAAAGCCGTTGGTCGTTACCCAGCGTGTGGTCAGGCAGCTTGTCACCCACAGTGTGATAGTTGCCTTGCTGTCATTAGCGTCATTGGTTATATCTGAATGGTTTGCCGTTGGTGTCGCAGTAATGTCTTGTATAACACCGCTGACTGTAATATGCGTTAAATGCATAAACGAACCTGTTGAAGCGTTGGTAAGACAGTATTATTTAAACGATGCTAAAAAGATATTAAAGCACCATAAGCCTATGGTTATAGTCGGTATTACGGGCAGTTTTGGTAAAACCAGCACAAAGTTTGCCTTGGCCGCCTTGCTTGAGCAGAAATATAACGTCTGCTTTACGCCGGCAAGTTTCAACACACCGATGGGCGTTGTCAGGACTGTAAGAGAGGCACTAAAGCCTGAAGATGATGTTTTTATCGTTGAGATGGGTGCAAAAAATGTCGGCGATATTAAGGAGATTTGCGATATAGTAAATCCCACCGTCGGCATTATCACCTCTGTCGGTGCACAGCATCTTGAAACGTTCAAGACCGTCGAAAACGTCGCAAAAACAAAGTTTGAGCTTGCTGACGCAGTAAATAAAAACGGCGGTAAGGTGTATCTTAACTTTAATTGTGAGCTTGAGAAAAACGCATCAAACGGATATGATTTCGTGTCATACGGCTGTGAAGACACAGATGCGACGATTATAACAGGCAGTTGCGGCAGGCAAGGCTCGGAATTTACCCTTAATTATAAGGATTGTCAAATCAGCCTGCATACTAAACTGCTGGGCTTTCACAATATCGAAAATGTGTGCGGTGCGGCGGCGCTTGCGTTGGATCTGGGCGTTTCGCAAAGGGATATCAGGTTTGCAGTCAGCAAGCTTAACGCCGTCAGCCACAGGCTGGAGTTAAAACCGTTTATCAACGGCTCGCTGCTTATAGACGACGCCTACAACGCAAACCCCTCAGGCAGTATTGAGGCGGTAAATGTTATATCGTCTTTTGACGGCTTTAGAAAAATAATCGTTACACCGGGCCTTGTCGAACTCGGAGATAAGGAGTATGATGCTAATCGCGCGCTCGGCAAAGCCGCCGCTGAAAAGTGCGACGTATTGGTTTTTGTCGGAGAAAAGCGTTCTGTTCCGTTGGTGGACGGCGCATCGTCTGCAGAGGGCTTTGATAAGGACAGTGTGCATGTGGTTGCGTCGTTTAAGGAAGCGATGGATCTGCTCAGAGGGCTTGTGGATAACAAGTGCGTTGTTTTATTTGAAAATGATTTGCCCGACAATTATGCCGGATGATAAGGAGATAGGTAATATGAAAATCAATCTTGCTGTTGTATTTGGCGGAAGATCAGTTGAACACGAGGTGGCTATAATCTCTGCTGTTCAGGCGATGAACAATATCAATAAGGAGAAATACAATATCCTGCCGATATATATCGGGAAAAACGGCGAAATGCTCTACAGTCAGGCTTTCCTTGATATCAACACCTTTAAGCATAGGGACTTGTCTACATTGGCAAAAGATTATGCGAATGTTGTCATTATGAAGGTCGACGGCAAGCAGTCTATCGTCGAGATGAAGAAGGAGTACAAAAAAGGCAAGCTTATTTCGCCCATAGACGTTGTCTTGCCGGTAGTTCACGGCACCAATTGCGAAGACGGCACGGTTCAGGGCTGGCTTGAGTTGCTTGACTTGCCTTACGCAAACTGCAATATAATTTCGTCCGCCCTTGGTATGGATAAGGACTTGTTCAAGCTTGCGCTCAGAGCGGCTAAACTGCCCACCTTGCCGCATATCGCCTTTTACAGTAAGGATTGGGTCGATGAGCAGAAGACTATAATTGATAATATCGAGAAAGAGTTTGCTTACCCCGTTATTGTTAAGCCGGCCAACCTCGGCTCCAGCGTCGGAATAAGCAAGGCAAAGAGCAGACAAGAGCTTTTGGAAGCGGTTGATCTGGCATCATCTTTTGCATCAAAACTGATCGTAGAAAGAGCAATAACCAACCTGCGAGAGATAAATTGCTCAGTCCTCGGCGACAGTGACGAATGCAGGGCTTCGGAGTGCGAGGAACCGTTTACTCAGGACGATATCCTATCGTTTCAGGAGAAGTATCTTTCATCAGGCAGTTCTAAGGGTATGACTTCGCTTAAACGTAAATTGCCCGCCGATATATCCGATGATATGAAGAACAAGATTCAGGACATTTCCTGCAAGGCGTTTAGGCTTATTGACGCAAGCGGAGTGGTAAGAATCGACTACCTTGTTGATTGCGACGATGATTCTGTCTACATCAATGAGATAAATACGATTCCCGGCTCTCTTTCATTTTACCTTTGGGAAGCCTCAGGACTTAAATACCCCGATCTGCTTGATAAATTGATCGAGCTTGCGTTCAAACGGGCAAGAACAAAGAAAAACTTGATGTTTACCTACCGGTCAAATATTCTTGAAAGCGCTCAGGGCTTTGGTACAAAAGGCGCCAAAGGCTCAAAAATGTAACCGCAGGCGAAGATGATGACAGATTTTCTCATCAAAACATTTGTTAGAACCGATGATACCGCCTCGCCTGAATCGCGCAAAAAATACGCGAACCTAAGCGGTATCGTGGGTATAGTGTGCAATATATTGCTGTTTGCGCTTAAATTGTTGGCTGGTGTCCTTTCATCAAGTATCTCTATTATTGCGGATGCGTTCAACAACTTCTCTGATATGGGTTCATCAATAATAACTATGCTTGGCTTTAAGCTGTCCTCCAAGCCTGCGGATAAAGAGCACCCCTACGGTCACGGCAGAATGGAGTATATGGCTGGCTTCATTGTTTCAAGCATCATAGTTGTCGTCGGAATTGAACTGCTTATAAGTGCGGTACAAAAATTTTTCTCACCCGAAAAAATGGATGTTTCTTACTTGACGGTAGCGATATTGATTGCGTCTATACTGGTAAAGTTTTGGCTTTATGTGTTTAATAAAAAGGTTGGCCGTATGCTTTCCTCAAGCACAGTTCTGGCCACCGCAAAGGACTCGCTTAACGACTCTGTCGCTACTTTCGCTGTGCTTGTGACCACTCTGCTGTTCAAGTTTTTCGGCATCAACATCGACGCCGTCGCAGGCGTTATCGTTGCCGGCTTTATCATATACGGTGGAATTATGTCTGCGCTTGACACAATCAACCCCTTGCTTGGCGAACCGCCCAGTGCCGAGTTTGTTGACGAGTTGTGCAATAGGGTGCTGCGCTATGATATGTTTTGCGGTGTGCACGATGTTATAATTCATAACTACGGCCCAGGCCGTATCTTTGCGTCGATACATATTGAAGTGCCTTCTGATGTCGATATAAACAAATGTCACGAGCAGATAGACCTCTGTGAAAAAGAGGTCGGCGATGAACTTGGCATCATGCTTGTCGCGCATATGGACCCGATAGACACCGGTGAAAGCGTGTCTGCATACAGAAATATAGTGTCAAAGGTCTTGTGCGAGATAGACCCTGAACTTTCAATGCACGATTTCAGAATGGTAAAGGGCGAGAATAATTCCAACCTTATATTCGATGTTGTCGTGCCTTTTAAGTTTAAACTGACTACACAGGAGCTTGCAGAGGTTATCAAGTTTAATGTTAGTAAATGCGACCCCACGTGTAATTGTGTAATGATCTTTGATACAAAATATAACTAAAGATCCCCCTGCTGAACGAAAATTGCCGCTCAGCAGGGGGTCATTTAGAAATATGCGGATCAGTTTGCTTGCAGATACTTTTCAGCGTATGCTGCATACTGTTTGTCATATTCAGAACTTTGGGTGCGTATGCGCCGCAGTGATTCGTGCAGATTCAGCTGATTGGTCTTGCTGTCTATCACGCAGCCGGCAATGTTAGAGCAGTGGTCTGAGGTCCTTTCCAGATTAGTCAGAATGTCAGACCATATAAAGCCTGATTCGATGCTGCATAAGCCC
>CAYYGY010000058.1:0-5552 GCA_964471735.1 uncultured Eubacteriales bacterium | reverse complement strand
CTGAAAAGGCGGCGGATGTGCCAATCTCGGCCTTACTGCTCGTTTCGGATTCAACTGAGGGTGAAGTGTCAGACAAAGACAAACAGCTTGTTTCACCGATGGAGTTGAAATTGTCGGTGCTGGCCGACACATCGTCTGTGATGCTGTGTATGGATACGTCGTCCTGTGTTTTGGACGAGCAGCCTGCCAAAAAAATCAAAACCGACACCGCGAGAAGAGCTGCAAGGCGCTTGATACACATGCATATTCCCCCTTATTATAATATCCGAAACAATGATTAATTTTAACACACATGGTATTATTTGTCAAATCAGGGGACCACACTGCGTCCGCTGAATTAACGCATTAGTAAATTGCGGGCCAAAGTTGCAAATTTCTCTTTAATTTTGGATGGGTTTATGTTATATTAATAATAGGAGAGGGACAACACCCTCTGTACACACAATGAAAGGGGAATCTCCATGAACACAACGATCGTTGGACGTAAGGTAAATTTAAGACAGTCTTTTAAGGATTTTGCAGAAAAGAAATTGTCCAAGCTTGACAAATTCTTTAACGATACCGCTGAATCCACCTTAACCGTTACGGTTGAGAAAAACTATCACAAGGTCGAGCTTACTGTGTTTGATGCCGGTATGGCTTTCCGCGCTGAGCAGTGCGCCGACGCTATGGAGGAGGCCCTTGATGTTGCGGTGGAGGCCATTATCAGACAGATACGCAAGAACAAGACCCGCCTTGAAAAAAGGCTTCGCAATCACGCCTTTGACACCGCAGAGCCGTACGCGGACAAGAACTATGAGGTCATTCGCCGCAAGCAGGTCAGCCTCAACCCGATGACTGTTGACGAGGCTATTATGCAGATGGAACTTATCGGCCATATGTTCTTTGTGTTTGCCGATGCTGAAAACGGCAACACCAGCATCGTTTATCGCCGCAATGACGGCGGTTACGGTGTTATCGAAGCCGTAGAAAGATAGAAGATAAGATGAAATACCGTTTGCTGGCGCCCTGTCTTTTCGGGCTTGAAAAGCCGGTCGCCGACGAACTTAAGGCGATTGGTGCAGACAATGTCACCGCTGAAAACGGCCGTGTTTTTTTCGAGGGTGATGAGCATATCCTTGCGCGCGCCAATATTTGCTCGCGCTTTGCGGAGCGTATTCAGATATGCGTAGGTGAGTTTCAGGCATATTCCTTTACCGAGTTGTTTGACTCGGTAAAGGCTTTGCCTTGGGAGCGATATATAGACAAAGAAGATGCGTTTCCGGTCAAAGGCTGGTCGCTGAATTCTGTTTTGCACAGCGTACCTGACTGCCAGTCAATAATCAAAAAGGCTGTGGTCACGCGACTGTCCCATAAGTATAACCTTCAGTGGTTTAAAGAAACCGGTGCTGTGCATCAAATTGCGTTTTCTATAATGAAGGACAAGGTTACCGTCACCATAGACACATCGGGCGAGGGGCTTCACAAGAGGGGCTACCGCCGCAATTCTAACGACGCCCCGCTTAAGGAAACGCTTGCGGCGGCTATGGTGTACCTTTCGCGCATTTATGACGACAGCGCTTTTTACGACCCCTGCTGCGGTTCGGGAACGATACTGATAGAGGCCGCTATGATGGCAAGAAATATGGCGCCCGGTCTTCGCCGAAGCTTTGCTGCGGAGAAATTCGGCTTTATCGACCCCAAGGTGTGGAGTGATGAGCGTGCAAAGGCTATGAGCGAGATAAAAAGCGGTATCGCCTTTAAGGCATACGGCAGTGATATTGACCCTGAGGCTGTAAAGCTTGCTCTGGAAAACGCAAAAAAGGCAGGCGTTGACGACTATATTGAGGTAAGCGTTGCCGATATAAAGGATTTTGCCCCTTCGACACCGAGGGCGGTGGTAGTTACCAATCCCCCGTACGGAGAGCGGCTTTTAGACCTTAGGGCGGCAGAAGACCTTTACCGTGTTATGGGTGAGGTGTTTGAGCGCCGATACGGATACAAATACACGGTAATAAGCTCCCACGACGAGTTTGAGCGGCTGTTTGGACGCCCCGCCGACAAACGGCGAAAGCTTTACAACGGCAGTATACGTTGTCAGGTATACATGTATTTTAAATAAAAACAGGAAGTACGGAGAAAAATATGCGGCATATTTTTATTCTCAATAATACCGCAGGAGGCGGCAAGAAAACGGTTCAGCTTATTCCGCAGATAGAGTCGTATTTTGCGGCAAACGGCGGCCGTCATGAGATCGTAGCTACCAAATGTGCCGGTGATGCAGTCCGCATTGCAAGAGAGTATGCCCAAACGGGTGAGCATCTGAGGATATATGCCTGCGGCGGTGACGGAACCCTGCACGAGGTCGTCAACGGCGTTGCGGGATATAAAAATGCCGAGGTCGGAGTTTTTCCCTGCGGAACGGGCAACGACTATGTTTCGTCTTTCGGTAAGGCTGAGGCCTTTATGGACGTCAAGAGTCAGGTAGAAGGCAGTTCTGTTGAGGTCGACCTTATGCTGACAGAGGGCATATATTCCATAAATCAGTGTTCAATGGGCTTTGACGCGGCCGTTGCGGAAAATGTCAGATACTTTAAATCAAAGCCGATGGTAAGCGGCAGTATGGCGTATATATTTTCGGTTTTTTACACCATTTTGGGAAAACTCGGCAATCGCTTGAGGATAATTATCGACGATGAGCGCACGATAGAGGGAGAGTATCTGTTCGCCATCTCCGCTAAAGGCAAATATCACGGCGGCGGAATGATGAGCGCACCTCAGGCGGACCCTAAAAACCGTATGCTGAATTTTATGCTGGTCAAAAAGGTCACAAAGCCCTTTCTTCTTAAGCTTATACCTAAATACATAAAGGGTCGCCACCTAGAGGTGACAGACGTTGTCACCAGCACCTTCGGCAAAAAGATGCGCGTTATAGCAGACAGACCTCTGCCTGTCACCCTCGACGGCGAGGTAATCGTCACCGAGGATATAACGACCGAGATAGTTGAAAAGGGAATGAATTTTATCCTGCCTGCAACCGTCACTGTCAAGGCAGAGAAGGACCGGCGCGTGCTTGCGTCGGCCTCAAAGGCGCACTGATATGCTGAAAAGTTGCACAAACGGCCGCAACCCGTCGAAACAAAAAGTATTACCACATATAAAAAATAAAAAATTTTGCCAAAACTCTTGATTTTTTTGGAAAAAGGTATACAATAGAATTTAGCACTCGAGGTCATAGAGTGCTAAATTCTATTTTGTTTTATTATTATATATTTTTGATAGGAGGAATTTGTTATGACCATTAAGCCGCTTACTGACAGAGTAGTTATTAAAATGGTAGAGGCTGAGGAAACGACAAAAAGCGGTATCATACTTGCCGCTGCCGCTCAGGAGAAGCCGCAGATAGCAGAGGTTGTTGCTGTAGGCCCCGGTGGCATCGTAGACGGTAAAGAAGTAAAAATGTACGTCAACAAGGGCGATAAGGTGATTATGTCCAAGTATTCGGGCACAGAGGTCAAGATCGACGGGGTAGAGTACACCATTCTTCGCCAGTCGGACATTCTTGCAATCGTTGAATAAGCATTTTTCGAAAGGAGATTTATATAATGGCTAAAGATATAATTTACGGCGAGGAAGCGCGCAAGGCACTGCAGGCCGGCGTTGACAAGCTGGCAAACACCGTTAAGGTCACGCTCGGTCCCAAGGGACGCAATGTTGTCCTTGACCGCAACTTCGGCGCGCCGCTTATTACTAACGACGGCGTTACTATCGCAAAGGACGTTGAGCTTACAGACCCGTTTGAAAATATGGGCGCACAGATGGTTAAGGAGGTCGCCACCAAGACTAACGATATAGCGGGCGACGGCACCACGACTGCAACCGTGCTTGCTCAGGCTCTCATTCGTGAGGGAATGAAGAATATCGCCGCAGGCGCTAACCCGATGGTTGTCCGCAAGGGTATCAAAAAGGCCGTTGACACCGCAGTTGAGGCTATAAGCGGTAATGCTAAGGCTGTTGACGGTTCAAAGGACATTGCAAGGGTCGCAACCATCTCTGCCGGTGACGAGTTTATAGGCAGCCTCATTTCCGAGGCAATGGAAAAGGTATCTCACGACGGCGTTATCACCGTTGAGGAGTCAAAGACCGCAGAAACATATTCCGAGGTCGTTGAAGGAATGATGTTTGATCGCGGATATATCACCCCCTATATGAGCACCGACACAGATAAGATGGAGGCTGTTCTTGACGATGCCTACATTCTTATCACCGACAAGAAGATAAGCAATATTCAGGATCTGCTGCCGTTGCTTGAGCAGATAGTTCAGGCAGGCAAAAAGCTGCTTATAATCGCTGAGGATGTCGAGGGCGAGGCTCTTACCACCCTGATACTCAACAAGCTTCGCGGCACCTTCACCTGCGTTGCCGTTAAGGCTCCGGGCTTTGGCGACAGACGCAAGGAAATGCTGCGCGACATCGCTGTGCTTACAGGCGGCGAGGTCATAACAAGCGAACTGGGTCTTGAGCTTAAGGACGCTCAGATCTCACAGCTCGGCCGTGCTCATCAGGTAAAGGTCAACAAAGAAAACACCATCATCGTTGACGGCGCAGGCGACAAGGCTGAGATAGATGCAAGGGTCGCACAGATCCGCGCCCAGATTGAAACCACCACCTCTGATTTTGACCGCGAAAAATTGCAGGAGCGCCTTGCAAAGCTTGCCGGCGGTGTTGCAGTTATCAAGGTCGGCGCCGCAACCGAGATAGAAATGAAGGAGAAAAAGCTCCGCATTGAGGACGCTTTGGCATCGACAAAGGCGGCTGTTGAAGAGGGTATAGTCGCGGGCGGCGGCGTTGCGCTTATCAATGCGGCATCCGCAGTTGCAAAGCTTGTTGACGCCGTTGAGGGTGACGAGCGCACGGGCGTTAAGATAGTTCTTAAGGCACTTGAAGAGCCTATGCGCCAGATTGCAATAAATGCAGGTATCGAGGGCTCTGTCATCGTTGACAAGATACTCAATTCAGGCAAAGCAAATTATGGCTTTGACGCGTACAGCGAGGTTTACACAGATATGCTGGAGGCCGGCATAGTAGATCCTGCCAAGGTTACACGCTCGGCTTTGCAGAATGCGGCGTCGGTCGCATCTATGATACTGACCACAGAGTCGCTTGTTGCTGAAAACAAGGACGACAAGGCCGCTGCCGCCGCAAGTGCTGCGGCAGGCATGGGCGGCTCAATGGGCGGAATGTATTAATAACCTATAAAAAAACAAGCAGGTTTTCAGTTTGAAAACCTGCTTGTTTTTTATCTATAAATCTATATCAATTTTCAGCGCACGAAAAACCGCCCGACAGCATTTGCCGTCGGGCGGAAGTTTATTCAGAAAATATTACTTTTCTTCAGGAGCATAAAGCTCAACAAGCTTTTCAAGATGCTTTCTCTGAGCCTTAGCATTGTCGGCAGCCTTGTCGAACAGCGCCTCTGCACGCTCGGGGAACGAGCGGGTAAGAGATGCGTAACGTGCCTCGCCGAGAATGAACTCCTTATAATCGGTCGTTGCAGGCTTGCTGTCAAGTGT
>CAYYGY010000057.1:0-5554 GCA_964471735.1 uncultured Eubacteriales bacterium | reverse complement strand
TACGGCGACCGACACAGCGTCAATGCCGACAAGCTCAACACCGAGGCTGATGAGCGCCGCAGCGGCAGAGCGGGTCAGACGACAGCCTCCGGCGGTTTTGAGAATGACCTTGCGAGTGCCGGCCTTTACCGCCTCCTCAATATCGTGGCCTGTGATGTCGTCGTCAAAACCGAGAAACGGCACTACGGTACATTCGCCCATCAGGGAAGAAAGGCTGAGCTCATTTACAGTGAGCCCGTTTTCAAGATAGTGGAACGGGGCGTCGATATGTGTGCCGGAGTGAAGGCTCATCGAAAGTGTTGAAAGGTTGTAACCGTCGCCGTTTTTAATGCTGCGAATACGCCTGACGGTCGTTTCGGGGTCGCCGGGATACGGTTTAGCCGACGTCAGCTCGGCGGTGATGTCAAACACGGTCATATAACAGCCCTCCTGATGGATAATATAAATTAAGTATAACAAATTCTTTTGCTGAAGTAAAGTTTTTTGCAAAAGTAAATGTTATACCTAAAAATTAACAATTTATTAGCAATTTTTGATAAAAACCTACAAAATTATCCGTTTGATAATCATAAATTTAATGTGCTTTTACGGAAAAAGTATTGACAAACAGTTGTAACTGATGTAATATGTGCTTAAATCGGTTGCTAGTGTTTATCTGCACTTAGTCCGATTTTATGCGTAAAGGATGATTGCATGACCCATACTGATGAGCAACTCTGCCTGCTTGCTCAGGGCGGCGATATGGTTGCCCGTGACTGTTTGGTCGCCAGATTTATCGACACCGTCGGCCTGAGGGCCAGAGGCTATATTTCCGGTTCGGCCGGTGAGGTTATGGAGTTTGAGGACTTGGGTCAGGAGGGTTTTATCGGCCTGTTTACTGCAATAAGCGCATACGACCCGTCTTTGGGCGCGAAGTTTCGCACCTTTGCGATCTTGAATATTGACAGGCGTATCACCGATGCAGTGCGTGCCGCTTTTCGTAAGAAACAGGTGCCTGCCTGTGCAAAGGTCGAGCTTGACGAACTGCCCGACCGCTGCGACCCTGAGCACGCCGCTATTGTAAGAGATGAGCTTGACCGTGTTATGACTCGGCTTGAGCAGACAACTTCTGACAAGGAGCGCCGCGTGTTTTCACTCCACCTTGACGGATACAGCTATCGAGAGATTTCTGAACGTCTGAACTGTTCGATCAAGTCGGTTGAAAACGCCCTCTCTAGGGTGCGCCGCAAGCTTACAAACGGTTAACATATCCACGCATAGCTCAAGAAGAGCGTTGTCCTGACAAAGAAGGCGGTGCGAGTCCGTCGGCGAGGAATGAAAAAATAATTATTTCAAGCGAGGTAGCAAAATGTTTGAAGACAAGACCATTATTTGCAAAGAATGCGGCGCAGAGTTTGTGTTCACTGCCGGTGAACAAGAGTTTTACGCTTCTAAAGGCTTTGAGAACGAGCCGCAGAGATGCAAAGCTTGCCGTGATGCACGCAAGAACGCCAGCAGAGAGAGAGAAACTTTCGTAGGTGTTTGCGCAGAGTGCGGTAAGGAAGCAAAGGTTCCGTTCAAGCCGAGCGGTGACCGTCCCATCTATTGCAGCGAGTGCTTCTCTAAAATTAAGGAACAACAGGCATAATTAAGAATAGCGCTTTACAAACAAGAGTATAAGACAAATAAATACGAAATGTTTGCAATCAGTGGTACGTTCTGTCAGGAGGACGTACCGCTGTTTTTGTTGTGTAAATCGACTGAAAAACAGCCATAATTTACAGACAAGCAGAAGCCTTGAACAAAGCCCTAAGAAATACAGGTAACCATTAAAGAAAAAGTGAAACCAAAGCCTTTATTCGTACTGGTGTCCCTGAAGCTGACGTCTGATCCGTCGCATATCATTTATGCAAACAAAACTGCCCATGTGTCCGTTAGGACGCTTGGGCAGTTTGTTGTTACAACTGTTTACAACTTTTATTTAATACTGGGAAGATTGGGAGCAAGAGGCTGGCAAGGCGTTCCGCCGCCGCCGACAGTGGTTTCGCTGTTGTTAACAACGACCTGCAGACACTCGATCATCTTCATGAAATCCTCTGCGTAGTTTTTGCTTTCAGAGCTGGGAGTGCTTGAGATGAAGGTGTGAAGGTTGATACCGTATTTCTCTTTAACTGCGGCCGATTCTTCTATATCGGCGGAGATAGAAAATGCGTCTCTTACCGTATCGTCAACAATGTAGATGCCATAATCCTGACAGCAAACGAACAACTTTTTAACGAGCTCATTTGTAATACCGACAGACTCAGGAGTGATATTTCTGGGAATAGCGAGCAAGGAGCCTTCAACGAGATATTCCTTTGTTCCCTCAGTTTCAGGTGTGGTATCTGAGCGGTCAGCAGGCCAAGTATAACCGTAGTTGTAGTAGTCATAATAGAGATATCTGTTGGCGTTAACATTGAGTTTAAGCGCATGGCGGATAGGCTCATCACCTGTAAGCTCGCCCAGACGGATAGCTCCGCCCAAGGCAGAAAGTCCGCTGCCCCAGTGGGTGCCGAGGATACCGTCTTCATAGATATCAATGCCGGTTCTGGGATTGCCGATAACATAGGTGCTGGTGGCCTCATCGCGGCAGGTAGGCTGAAGCTCGATTATAGTGCGGCCGTCGGGCTGCAAAATAGCAGAGCAGTCGTTCATCGGGCTGTCTTTAGAAATGGTGATGCCTCTGGGCCAGTAGGTTGTACCGGCCTTTTTGTAGTTGGTGATGTCGCTGGGCCAACGGTCGCTCATCGTTGACTGAACTATTGTGAGGACCTCGTCGCTTTCAGTTGTGGTGAAAAAGTATGCCGTATCACAGCTTACCTCGTCGCAACCGACAAAATCGGCCGGCTTATACTCAGCGTCAGAGCCGATGGGCATATTCCAGATAGAAGTGCGTGAAAACGGCCAAAGCCAAGGATCACGCTCGCCCTCCATGACCTCGTATCCGATGTCAGGGTTTCCTATATGGCCGTATTTATCCATGCTTTCCTGCTCAATAGTGGTGAGGGAGGAAGGAATAACTATTGCTTGGCTGAAATCAATGCTTACATCAGCGAACGAAGAAGCACTGCTGGATGTACCTGTGTTGTCACTGCATGAAACAAGGATACAGCAAATAATTGTTGCGCATATAACTGCGGACAAAATGCGTTTTAGTTTTTTCATATGTTATCTCCTTTATTTAATGCTCGGCAGGTCGGGAGCCAACGGTTGACACGGAACACCGCCTCCGCCAATCGAATTGGGGCCGTTATTTATAATTACTTTAAGGCAAGATATCATCTTCATATAATCCATACCGTAGGCGCGGCTTTTGTCATCGCAGTCGCGCTCAAAATATGCTTTCATTGTGACACCGGTCTTTTCCTTGACCTCTTGTTGCGCTTTGTAGTCAATGGAAATGCTGTAGCAGTCTCTTACGGTGTCGTCAACTATGTAAGCGCCGTAGTCCTGAAGGCAAACAAACATCTTTTTAACGAGGGGGTGTGTGATACCTACTTCTTCAGGTGTTATGTCACGAGGTATCGCAACGAGGCTTCCCTCCATAAGGTAAGGATTGGTGCCTTTTGAATCAGGCTTGGTGTCCGAGCGGTCTGCAGGCCAGATGTAACCTATATTTTCCTCATCATAATAAAGCCACCTGTCAGCCCAGACATTAAGTTTAAGCGCATGGCGGATAGGCTCATCACCCGTAAGCTCGCCCATACGAATAGTGCCGCCTATTGCGGAAAGCCCGCTGCCCCAATGGGAGCCAAGCTCACCGTTTTCATACAAATCATAATAAAGTGAGGGTTTAAATTTTGCAAAGCCGATTACATATGTAGAGCCTGCTTCGTGACGGCAGGTAGGCTGCATCTGAACAAAATGTCTTCTGTCAGGCTGCAGAATTGTTGAGCAGTCGTTCATCGGACTGTCTTTGGATATGGTAAGATCTCTGGGCCAGTAGGTCTTTCCGGGGGATTGAAGATTGCTGACGTCATCAGGCCAACGTGCACCCATTCCGGAACCGAGTATGTCGAGGTATTCGTCGTCCTCGGTTGTTGTGAGCATATAACAACCGTCGGCGCTGAACTCTGCCGCAGGTGTAAATCCGATATCGGCATACTGTGCCTCTGAACCTATGGGCATATTCCAGATAGAAGTGCGTGAGAACGGCCAAAGCCAAGGATCACGCTCACCCTCCATTATCTCGTATCCAATGTCGGGATTACCTCTGTGACCGTATTTTTCAACACTCTTTTTGTCGGCCTCCGTTAACTCGTATACGTAGGTCGAAACTATTGGTTTTGACATAACAACACCCCTATTGTTTATTATTTAACACTCGGAAGATCAGGAGCTAAGGGCTGACACGGAATACCGCCGCCGCCCACGTTATCTCTTGAGTTGTTGGTAACAACCTGAAGCACCTGAACCATTTTCATAAGATCGTTACCATATGCTACGGTTTGCGAATTGTTTGCACTGGTAAATTTACTCTTCATGTTTATGCCATACTCGTCATAAACCTCTTCTTGCGCATCATAGTCAATGGAAAGAGAAAAGCAATCTCTTACTGTGTCATCAACAATATAGCAACCGTAGTTTTGAAGTGCAAAGAATATCTTTTTACCGATTTCGGTCTGGATACCAAGCCTGTCGGGATCAACACTCTGCGGTATTGCGAGCAGAGAGCCTTCCTGCAGGTATACATTAGTGCCGTTTGAAGTGGCCTGAGTATCCGAGCGGTCTGCAGGCCAAATGTAACCCTTAGTCTCATAGTCATAATAGAGATACTTATCAGCCCAAACATTGAGTTTAAGCGCATGGCGGATAGGCTCGTCACCCGTAAGCTCGCCTATGCGGAGAGTGCCGCCCAGAGCAGACAGACCGCTGCCCCAGTGGGAGCCAAGCTCACCTGTGTCGTAGATATCAAAAACATCGTAGTATTTAGACTGCACATATTTTACATGACCGATTACATATGTAGAGCCTGCTTCGTGACGGCAGGTCGGCTGCATCTGGATAAAAGTGCGGCCGTCAGGCTGCAGTATAGCAGAGCAGTCGTTCATCGGGCTGTCTTTAGAGATCGTAAAACCTCTCGGCCAGTAGGTGCTCATAAAGCATTTAAGGCTGCTTACATTGCTCGGCCAGCGCGCGCTCATGCCGGATTCACGTATCTCAAGGTACTCGTCGTCTTCATTGGTCACCAAAAGGTAGTGGCCGTCAGCGCTGAACTCCACAGCAGGTGAAAAATTTGCCGCAACAAACTCGGCGTTAGAGCCAATGGGCATATTCCAAATAGATGCGCGAGAAAACGGCCAAAGCCAAGGGTCACGCTCACCTTCAAGGGTTTCGTAGTAGGATTCGGGGTTACCGGGATGACCGTATGTGCTCTCGCTTGTTTCAACCGCGTTAGCGACAAAGGTAGATTCATAGACCACCTGGGTTACCGCCTGACTGACGGTTGACTGGGTTTCGCCGGAATTATTATCGGCGGTTGATTCGGTGCTGTAGTATATATCGCCGGAGACGGACAAACCCTCGTTGTCAGATA
>CAYYGY010000056.1:0-5672 GCA_964471735.1 uncultured Eubacteriales bacterium | reverse complement strand
CGAGTACTTGACAAGGGTCAATCTTATGAAGGCGTACATTGAAGGCTCGGATACACCGATAATGCGCGCCCGAAGGGTCGCTGTCGTTGGCGGCGGAAATGTTGCGATGGACGCCGCGAGAAGTGCGATGCGACTTGGCGCTGAAAAGGTGTACATCGTCTACCGCCGCAGTGAGCAGGAGTTGCCTGCGCGCAACGAAGAAATAGAGCACGCAAAGGAAGAGGGCATCGAGTTTAAACTGCTCACCAATCCCGTTGAAATTCTCGGCGATGACTCAGGGTTTGTAAGTGGAATCAAATGCGTCGAAATGGAGCTCGGAGAACCAGATGCCTCAGGACGCAGGCGTCCTGTTGTAAAGCCTGACAGCGAGTTCACGCTCGATGTCGACTGCGTTATTATGTCGATAGGCACATCGCCGAATCCTCTCATAAAGTCCACAACAAAAGGCCTCGATACGCAAAGCTGGGGCGGCATAATCGCAGATGAAAACGGCAAAACCTCAAAAATCGGCGTTTGCTCCGGCGGTGATGCTGTGACAGGCGCCGCGACGGTCATACTCGCGATGGGCTCAGGCAAAAAAGCCGCAAAGGCAATAGACGAATATATCAAGAAGCAAATAAGATTAAGGAGTTAAGGTGCTTGCCTTTAACTCCTTGTTTTGTTATAATAGGGTCAGAGAGCGCATGCTCATCAATTTAAACAAACAGGGGGAGATTTTATGAAAAGAATAATTGCTGTTATGCTCGCTGTATTGTTCACGGCTTGCTGTCTTGTGTCCTGCAATGCAAAATACTCAGGTGCGACAGATAATTCTATGGGGATAACAAACGTCGAAAACACTTCAACTTCGGTTGAAAACAGCGTTACGTCAGAGAGAAAGCTGATAAAAAACGCAGAGCTTAATATCGAAACAAAGCAGTATGATGATTTTATAAAATTTCTCAATGAAAGCATCAGCGAGGCAGGCGGTTATATCGAATCGTCCAGCATGAGCGACCGGACCGACAGCCTTTATGAGCGCAGTGCAACGATAGTTGCGCGCATACCTGCTGATAAACTCGACGAGTTCATAGACTCGGTCGGCGATGTGGCCACGATCGTTTACAACAGAACAGGCATTGAGGATATAACCGCAGAATATATTGATGTTGAGAGCCGCATATCTGCGCTTGAGGCTGAACAAGCCTCATTGAAGGAGATGATGAAATCGGCTGCCAATGTCAGCGAACTGCTCGAGATACAACAGCGCCTGAGTCAAGTCAACGGAGACCTTGAGTCGTACAAATCACAGCTTAAGGTTTTCAGCGAGCAGGTAGCACTGAGCACTGTCACGATGTATATCGACGAGGTCGACAGAGAGGCAACCGGTGAAAAACAGGGCTTTTGGAGCGAGGTCGGTACACGCCTTTTCGACAATATTTACGATATAGGTCAGGGCTTGCGCGCGTTTGCGATATTCTTTATCAGCTCTTTGCCTTACTTTGCTGTAATCGGCGTATTGGCCGCTGTTGTGATCATAATCATACGCATTTGCATAAAATCCTCGCGTAAAAAGAAATAAGCGCAGTTGGGTTTGAACAGTAAAAAAACGGCCCCACGACAGTTTTTTGTCGTGGGGTTTGCTGTTGAAGCCGGCAAAAAGTCAAACTGCTTTCCTTTAGCTTAATTTTTGTCTTTTGGTTTTGATATAAGCGCGGCAAGATATGCAAACACGAGTGCCGCTGTGATACCGCCTGCGGCTGCGGTCAGTCCGCCTGTAAGCGCGCCCAGCAAGCCTTTTTCCTTGACAGCCTCTTTAACGCCCTGAGCCAGCATATGACCAAAGCCGGTGAGCGGAACGGTCGCACCGCAGCCTGCCCATTCTGCAAGCGGCCCATACAGCCCTATTGCACTCAAAAACACACCTGTCACGACATATCCGACCAGTATTCTTGCAGGCGTAAGCTTTGTCCAGTCTATCAACTGTTGGCCAATAAGACATATAATGCCCCCTACCAAAAATGCTTTTATATATTCTACAAGCATGAAATCAACCTCTCTTTTGAATTATTTTTCCAAAATTTCCTCCACATATTCACATTTCTTGAAACAAGTTTAAAAATATGCTATCATAAAAGCAAGGCGCAAGCCTTGATAGGCGGTGATAAAATGCAAAAAATTGCAATCATTGGTGCTTTCAGCACCGAAACAGATACTTTGGTTTTAAATGAGGTCAGGCGATACGGGGCAGAGGTCATGGTTTGCCACCCTAAAAGCAGTGACAGCGCAGATGACTTCGGTGCGGTTTTTTACATCTCTGATTCGAATCCGCAAACCGATGAAGAAGTGCTTTCCAAATGGGTGGGACACTCGCATCTGCGCGTTGTAAATTCGGGCAATCTTTCTCGCCTTTGCGACGAGGTGCTTGCTTTTTTGGGCCTGCCGCAGCCGATTGAAACCGAGCGAAAACTCTTGATTAAAATGCCGGACCTAGACTTTCTTGATAAAAGCAAACTATGTGCAGCTGTCGAAATATCGCAGACCTATATAATTATGCCCGATTCTACCCGAGCGAGAATAAGAAAACGTATGTTAAACGGAAATGCGGTTTACATAAAAACGGTGAAGCACCGTGTTTCTGCCCTTACACGTATTGAAATAGAAACACGGCTGACAGAGGATGAGTACAATCATTTGATGCAATACGCAGATAAAAGCAGAAGGACCATTGAAAAGGTGCGCCGCTGTATTATCTGGGGCGGCAAATATTACGAGCTTGACGTATATCCGTTTTGGAAAAATCAGGCTACTCTGGAAATCGAGCTTTTAAGCGAGGATGAAGAGTTTGATATACCGCCGTTTCTGGAGGTTATGAGAGATGTTACCGCCGATAAAGCATACTCGAACTCTTCTCTCGCAAAACACATACCTAAGGAATAAAAAACGAACCTATCTAACAATAGATAGGTTCGTTTTTTATCTTAATGATTTATTTCAGCATTGATTTATAAAGCCTGATGTATGCGTTGGCGGAAGCACCCCAACTGTTATCGCACTTCATTGCGCGCTGGGTGAGAATCTTCCATCCGCTTCGGTTTTTAAATCCCTCAACAGCGCGGTAAACGGCGTGCGCCATATCATCAGCATTGTATGTGTCAAAAGTAAAGCCGTTGCCCTCGCCGCCCTGACTGTCGGTAATTGTATCCCTAAGTCCGCCCGTATTCCTTACAACGGGGATTGAGCCGTAACGCAAGGCCACCATTTGAGCAAGGCCGCAAGGCTCACTCTTGCTCGGCATGAGGAAAATGTCACTGCCGGCATAGATCTTGTGCGCCAAGTCAGGATTAAAGCCGGTCGCAAGCTTAAAGCAGTGCGGATAGCGGCCTGCGACGTCGCCCATAAAGCACTCGTATTCATATTCGCCGCTGCCGAGAACAATCATCTGAATCCCAAAGCTGAGCATAGATTCAAGCCTTGCCTTGACGAGGTCAAGACCTTTGTGGGAAACGAGGCGAGTGACCATTGCAACAAGCGGAATATCAGGGTTTACCTCAAGACCGAACATTTTTTGAAGCTCAGCCTTGTTTACAGCCTTGCCGTCAAGGTCGTCTGCAGAGTAATTGGCAAACAACGCCTTGTCTGTTTGTGGATTGTAGACCTCGGTGTCAATACCGTTGACTATACCCGTCAGTTTCCACTCACGTTCACGAAGTATGGTATCAAGTTCGTGCGAATACCAAGGGTCGAGAATCTCTCTGGAGTAAGACGGACTTACGGTGCTTACGCGGTGTGCGCACTCTATTCCGCCCTTCATAAGGTTGATGCAGTTGCCGTACTCAACCAGATTTGCTGCAGAATACGGAATGCCGAATACATCTTCCAGTATCTCTTTCGAAAACTTGCCCTGATACTGGATATTGTGAATGGTGAACAGGGTTTTTACGTTGCGCAGTTTTTCCTCGTTATGATAGAAAAGCTGGAGATATACAGGCACAAGTGCTGTCTGCCAGTCATTGCAGTGGATTATGTCAGGCGCATAGTCGATGACCTTTATGACTTCGAGCACTGCGCGTGAGAAAAACGCAAATCTTTCAGCGTCGTCATAGTGTCCGTAAAGTGAGCCGCGCTTGAAATAATACAGGTTGTCAACAAAATAGTATATGATGCCGTTGCACTTTGCCTCAAATATGCCGCAGTACTGTCTGCGCCACGCGACAGGCACCGATATCGACGTTATAAAACGCATAGAGTCACGCAGCTCTTGCGGGATAGTGTCATAAAGCGGCATAATTATTCTTGCGCCCACCAGACGCACACGAAGTGCTTTAGGCAGTGCGCCCGAAACATCGGCAAGACCGCCTGACATCGCAAAAGGATACGCTTCACTTGTGGCGTATAAAACCTTCATTTACACTTCACCGCCTTTTCTGATATATACTGTGTATATTTCGGAGCCGGACAGAGTGCGCCCGTTACCTATCTTTACGCTCTTATCGGTGCAAACGTTGTCAAGGGTCGAGTTTTCTCCGACCTCGGTCGACTGCATCAGTATGCAGTTGCGAACGACGCTGCCCTTGCCAACCTTAACGCCTCTGAAAAGAATACTGTTTTCAACCCTTCCTTCAATTATGCAGCCGTCTGAGATGAGCGAGTTTTCAACGTACGAATCAAGGCCGTATTTGGCGGGCATCTCGCTTCTAACCTTGGTATAGACCTGACGCTCTTTGTTAAACAGCTCTTTTCTGACTTCAGGCTTAAGTAATTCCATATTTGCATCAATATAGCTTCTTATCGAGTCGATAACAAAGGCACTCGATTCAACTTTGTATCCGTACATATTTAGCGTGTTTACACAAGGCTGTAAAACGTCAGCCGTGAAAGAGGAATAGTTATGGCTGACAGCGTTTTCAACAAGCGAGCGCAGCAGTTTTTTGCTCATTATGATGATGTCAAGGCTGAAATCACATTCGGTGTGCTTTGAAGCAAGCGTGATCTCGGTTATCTTGCCGTCAGGCTCAACACAAAAGTTCATAACATCGCCCTCGCCGTTGGGAGCAGCGCCGTGCTTGTACGCTATTGTAATGTCGGCATTGTTTTCTGTATGCTTTTTAAACATGGCCTTGATGTCGATGTTGCTGACCACGTCGCCGTCACACAAAAGTATATATTCTTCGGGCGAATGGTCGATAAAATCAAGTATCGCAGACAGCGAGCGCACCTTTGTTTCATTAAGTCCGGCCAGAGCGAGAGAGTTGGGCGGTATTATCACAAGACCGCCGTGCTTTCGTGCCAGATCCCAAGATTTTCCGCTCTCAACGTGGTCCATAAGCGACTTGTAGTTGGTTTTTGTGACAACCGCAACACGGCTTATATCTGCGTTTACGAGATTGGAAAGCGAAAAGTCTATAAGGCGGTAACGTCCGCCGAAGGGAAGCGAGCTGATGGCTCTTTTCTCGGTCATTTCACCGAGAAGCCGGTCGTGAGTGTTACCGAAAACAACGCCCATTAATTTTTTGCTTTTCATGCTCTGTCACCTGCCTTAACATCTTGTGCAATCATTGATTTCGGCTCAACAGAGGCGTCTCGTCCTACCGTGACACCTGCGCCTACGACCGAAACGCCCCATTTTGAAAGGTCCTGCATTTCCTCAGGCTTCATGCCTATGTGGGCGCCCTCTTCAATGATGCAGTTTT
>CAYYGY010000055.1:1493-5749 GCA_964471735.1 uncultured Eubacteriales bacterium | reverse complement strand
GGCAAAACGCCTGAGTGAGAACACCTTTGATATGAACGACCTTCTTTCTCAATTTCAAGAGATAAAGAAGATGGGTCCGCTCAAGCAGGTTATGAGTATGATACCCGGAATGGAAAAGCAGCTTAGAGATGTCGATATTGATGACCGCCAGCTTTTGAGGGTCGAGTCGATAATATACTCGATGACTGCGAAGGAGCGCAGGAAGCCTGATATCATCAACGCTTCACGCAAGCGCAGGATCGCGGCAGGCAGCGGTGTAAAGGTTGAGGACGTCAACCGCCTGCTGAGGCAGTATGAACAGATGAAAAAGATGTTCAAGCAGATGAATTCGAACAAAAAGCGCAAGGGCTTCGGCGGTTTCAACGGAGGCTTTCCGGGCGGGATGCCGCCGGGAATGAAATTCTGATATTTGCTATTGGTACAAACCAAGCGTGAATATATATTTAAATTTATTATAATTAGGAGGTGCAACAAATGGCAGTTAAGATCAGACTTCGCAGAATGGGCGCAAAGAAGGCACCGTTTTACCGTGTAGTTGTCGCTGATTCAAGATATCCCCGTAACGGCCGTTTCATTGAGGAGGTTGGATATTACAATCCCCTGAAGGAGCCGGCAGAAGTTAAGCTGGATGCTGAGGCTGTAAAGAAGTGGATCGGCAACGGCGCTCAGCCTACCGATACCGTAAAGGCTCTGCTTAAGAAGGAAGGTATCCTTTAAGGAGAACGCATTATGGAACAATTGCTTAAATCAATCGTGAGCGGTCTGGTGCGTAATCAAGATGCGATATCTGTTACGGCTGACGAGCCTCGTTCCGACGGAACAACGGTGTACCATTTGCACGTTGACCCCGCCGATATGGGCAGGGTGATAGGCAAACAGGGCCGCATTGCAAAAGAGATACGCTCTGTTATGCGCTCAGCCGCAAATCACGAAGGAACCAAAGTCATAGTCGAGATCGACGACTGACGCAAGTCAAACATAATATTGACTCATAACCGCCGCAGTGGATATCACTGCGGCGGTTTGCCTTGTCTAAACAAACCCTCCCTTGTGTAAAGTCAGCCGACAAAGCCGCAGGTTTTGACTGAGGGCTTGTATTCTTTCTGCTCATTTTTCTTTGCGCTAATGCCGCGCAGGCACCTTCTTTCTCGCGTGAGAAAGAAGGCAAAGACCGTCGGGAAAAACCTTTCGATCGGTTTTCCCCGAACCCCTTTCTGGACGACCAAGGGGTCAGCGACCCTTTGGAATCCTTTTCAGCTTGAGCATCACCGTAAGTTTGGATTGCAAAATGTACGGCTCAGCCGGTGAATGTTTATAGCAGGGTCAAACTTGCTTGACAAGCGGTAATGTAAAGGGTACAATAATCAAAAGCAAGAAAAAAGAGGTGCTTTGATTGCGTAAGGAATTTTTGGATACGGGCGAAATAACCGGAACACACGGTGTCAGGGGCGAACTCAGACTGCACCCTTGGTGTGATTCGCCGCAGTTTTTGACAGGATTTAAGCGCCTGTATCTTGACGAAAACGGAACTGACCGCCTTGACGTAGTAAAGGCCAGAGCACACGGCAATATGGTGATCTTAAAGGTAAAGGGAGTCGACGATATCCCAACGGCTGAAAGGCTGAGGGGCAAGACCGTGTATATTGCGCGAAAGGATGTGCGCCTTGAAAAGGGTGTAAATTTTGTGCAGGACATAATAGGCTGCAGGGTCTATGACATTGATACCAATGCGTTTTACGGCGAGGTGACCGATGTTTCCAAAACGGGAGCTAACGACGTCTGGCACATTGAAAACGAGGGTAAACTTGTGCTTATTCCCGTGATTGACGACGTTGTAAAAAGCGTTGACGTTGATAAAGAGATAGTTTTCATTCACCCTTTGAAAGGCTTGTTTGATGATGAAGATTGATATAATGACGCTTTTTCCCGATATGTGCAACACCGTGCTTTCTGAAAGCATAATCGGCAGGGCTGAAAAAGCAGGATTGATAGATGTTAAATGCACCGACATACGCGCTTACACCGAAAATAAGCACGGCAGGGTAGATGACTATCCTTACGGCGGCGGAATGGGTATGGTGCTGGGGCCGCAGCCGATATATGACTGCTTTGAGGCGATATGTAAGCGGCGCGGCACACGTCCCCATCTTATATATATGTCGCCAAAGGGCAAGACGCTGACACAGCAGAGAGCGTGCGAACTGGCACAGCTTGACGGCTTTGCGATACTTTGCGGCCACTATGAGGGCGTCGACCAAAGGATAATCGACGAGATAGTAGACGAGGAGATATCTATAGGCGATTACGTGCTTACCGGCGGCGAGTTGCCTGCGCTGGTCCTGACCGATACTGTTTGCAGAATGGTAAAGGGTGTGTTGAGCGATGATGAGTGCTTTATTGAGGAAAGCCATTTCGGCGGCCTTCTTGAATATCCGCAGTACACCCGCCCGCCTGTTTGGCACGAGGCTGAGGTGCCGCCGGTTCTTTTGTCCGGCCACCACGCCAATATTGAAAAGTGGCGCCGGCAGATGTCGCTGATTGAAACCAGAGAAAAGCGTCCTGACCTGTTTAAAAAAGTCGAATTAAGCAAAAAGGACAAAAAGCTACTGGACGATATAGACAAAAAAGTTGAAAAAGAATAGCCCTATTATCTAAAAGCGCGAAATATGGGTTTTATTGTGGTAATGTTATACAAACCTCGCACCAAATGATTTTTAAGTTTTGTTTACAAAATAGAACTTTGACTGTTTGGGGAGAATTTCGTTGACCTTGGGTAAACTAACGGATATAATGATTATTGGATAAAATAAAGTCATTATATATTGTGTTTTAAGGAGCGATATAGATGTTTGTCAAAGACGCAGTGGTTAATAATAAAGTGGGCCTTCACGCCCGTCCGGCAACTTTCTTCATTCAGAAGGCTAATGAGTTTAAGTCTACCATTTGGGTCGAGAAGGAAGAGCGCCGTATAAATGCAAAAAGCCTTTTGGGCGTTTTGTCCTTGGGTATCGTCGGCGGAGCAGAGATAAAGATAATTGCTGACGGCGCCGATGAAGAGGCTGCTGTAAATGCGCTTGTTGACCTCGTCGAGTCAAGCTTTGAAGACTAATATATAGAGAATTTTAAATTTAAAAAAGTCGACTGTGCGCAATGCACAGTCGGCTTTTTGTTTTAGCGCTTTTTCATCTAAAAACCTGTTGACTTTACTGTGCTAAAATGATATAGTAATAAAGTGATAAATTTAGGAGGTTGCTATAATGAACTTTCATTCGGAATCTATTGACAGGTTATTCGATACAATTTTAAATCTTGACAGCAAGGAAGAGTGCTATGCGTATTTTGAAGACCTGTGCACCATAAAGGAGATACAGGATATGGCACAGCGGCTGGACGTTGCTATCCTGCTTTCTGAGGGTTTAAGCTATCAAAAGATCATGGAAAAGGTTGAAATCAGCACCGCCACGATAGGCAGAGTCAGCAAGTGCCTTAATTACGGCAGCGGCGGCTATAAAACCGTGATAAACAAACTGAAATCGGCAGAGGAGAACAAATGAGAACGCAGGAACTACCGTTAGGATTTAATGAAGAAGTAATATTCAAACTGCGTTCTATATATAACCGCTATGGGTATTCGCAGTATAAAATGAGCAAGTTTGAGGAATATGACCTCTATGCCCGAAATAAGGACTTTCTGATTTCTGACAGCGTTATCACGTTTACCGACACAAACGGCAAGCTTATGGCGCTTAAGCCTGACGTCACGCTGTCCATTGTAAAAAACAGCAAAGATGCGACAGACACTGTGCAAAAGCTGTATTACAATGAAAATGTGTACCGCGTCGCAAAGGGTTCGCACTCTTTCAAAGAGATAATGCAGGTTGGGCTTGAATGTTTGGGAAACATTGACGATTACTGCATCTCAGAGGTGCTGGCGCTTGCGTTAGAAAGCCTGCGCTGTATTTCTGAGGACAGTATTCTTGAGATGTCGCATCTGGGGCTTTTGTCACAACTTGTTGACAGCATCGGCGTCAGCAAAAGCAGTAAAAGCGCAGTTTTGAAGTACATCGGTGAGAAGAATATACACAAATTGGCAGCGATATGCCGCGCAGACGGTGTTTCCGGCAGCAATATAGCCGTGTTAAGGCGGCTTGTAACGGCAAACGGGGCACCCGATGCTGTTTTGCCTGAGGTAAAGAACCTGCTCAGCGGTGTGACCGATACCCAGCCCATAGAGCAGATTCTGCGCGTGGTGTCCG
>CAYYGY010000055.1:0-1483 GCA_964471735.1 uncultured Eubacteriales bacterium | reverse complement strand
GCTTGGCCGCAAACTGCAAATCACGGAAATGACGGTGTCCGCACTTGGGGACAGTAAGGTAAAGGATATGCTGCGCTTTGATATTTCCGTTGTAGACGATATAAATTATTACAACGGCATCGTGTTCAAAGGCTTTGTCAAAGGCTTGCCCAGCAGCGTGCTTTCAGGCGGCCAGTATGATAAACTGATGCAAAAGATGAACCGAAGATCAGGCGCCGTCGGCTTTGCTGTGTATATGGATATGTTAGAGCGGCTGGACAGCAACAAAAAGGAGTACGATGTCGATACGGTGCTTTTGTATGACAGCGGCGAGCCGATCGAGTCTGTTCAAAAGCAGGTCAAGACAATGACAGACAGCGGCGACAGCGTTATGGTGCAAAGGCACGTGCCTGAAAACATAAGGTACAGGCGGCTGTTAAAATTGGTTGACGGTGAGGTGCAGATACTTGAAAACAATGCTTAATATTGCCCTGCCCAAAGGCAGACTGGGTGAAAAGGTGTATACGATGTTTGCGAAGGCAGGCTTTGAGTGCCCCTCTATACACGACAGCAACCGCAAACTTATTTTTGAAAACGCAGACAAAGGTGTGCGCTACTTCTGGGTCAAGCCTTCAGATGTCGCAATATATGTAGAGCGCGGTGCCGCCGACATCGGTGTTGCGGGCAAGGATATACTGCTTGAGTATGAGCCTGATGTATACGAACTGCTTGACTTAAATATCGGTAGATGCGCAATGGCGGTCGCCGCGAAGAACGGCTTTTGTGACGATGTTCGGCGCACTCTGCGCGTCGCGACTAAATTCACCAATATTGCCGCACAGTATTATCTGGCAAAGGGACGGGATATAGATATAATCCGCCTTAACGGCTCTATTGAGATAGCGCCAATATTGGGTCTGTCAGACGTTATTGTGGACATAGTTGAAACAGGCACTACGCTGAAAGAGAACGACCTGACGGTTATTGATACAGTGGTGCCCATCAGCGCCAGACTGATAGCCAACAAGGCCGGTTATAAATTTAAAGGTGAAAAAATCGAGAACCTTGTGCGGGATATCGCCGCACAAACGGAGGCATAGGTCATGATAAAAATAATAAAATACGGCGAGGTAGCCAATGACGAGATTTTTGCACGTGCAGTGCCTGAGGTGAATGTTGAAGACATCGTAGCGGA
The DNA here is from genome assembly GCA_964471735.1 of uncultured Eubacteriales bacterium. Lineage (GTDB taxonomy): Bacteria > Bacillota > Clostridia > Oscillospirales > Acutalibacteraceae > RGIG2206. The sequence goes on along the minus strand of CAYYGY010000055.1, from coordinate 309 downwards.
AATTATAGAGAATGTAAGGGCAAACGGCGACAAAGCGCTGTTTGAATACTGCGAAAAATTTGATAAGGCAAAGCTTACATCTCTGCTTGTCAGCAAGGAGGAAATAGATGCGGCCGTTGCCGAGGTAGAGCCGAAATTTCTAGACATTCTGCAGAAAGCCGCCGAAAACATACGTAAATTTCACGCCCGTCAGGTGCGTAACAGCTTTGTTATAAACGATGAAAACGGCGTCGTAGTCGGTCAAAAGGTCATACCTGTCGATAGGGCAGGTCTGTATGTCCCCGGCGGCACGGCGGCATATCCGTCGAC
>CAYYGY010000054.1:0-5833 GCA_964471735.1 uncultured Eubacteriales bacterium | reverse complement strand
ATAGTCGCGGGTGTTTATGCCTGCGCCTACTACGTAACGCTTGTCCTTGTCAAGAAGCTCGTTTGGGTTTTGCTTGTGAGAATCATAATCCTTACGGAAAACAAGGTAGCACAGCCTTCCGTCATCGTCAACTATCGGAAGAGAATTAAGCTTGTGCTCCCAGATTATGTCGTTTGCCTCTTTAAGAGTGGTGCCCTCTTTTGCCCATATAAGCTTGTCAAACGGGGTCATAAATTCGCTGACCTTTGTCGAGGGGTCCATACGGCTGACTCTGTAATCGCGGCCTGTTACGATGCCCAGCAGTTTGCCTTCCGAGGTGCCGTCACTTGTTACGGCAACAGTGGAGTGACCGGTTTCCTCCTTCAGCCTGACAACGTCGGCCATAGTGTCGTCGGGAGAAACATTTGAGTCGCTCTTTACAAAGCCTGCCTTGTGGTTTTTAGCACGCTTTACCATAGCGGCCTCGTCCTCAACAGATTGCGAGCCGTAAATGAATGATACGCCGCCCTCGGTTGCAAGCGCAACGGCAAGACGGTCGCCTGAAACCGACTGCATTATTGCCGAAACGAGCGGTATGTTCATTGTAATAGCCGACTGCTCGCCCTTTTTAAACTTAACAAGGGGCGTCTTAAGGCTTACGTTTGCCGGAACGCACTCGCTTGATGAGTATCCGGGGATAAGCAGGTATTCGTGAAAAGTGTGAGAAGGCTCGTTTATAAAGCTTGCCATTAGTTTTCCTCCTTGAGTGGTTATTTTAACAGACTGATATTTTGTGCCGTGCAGCGCCTGATCTAAACGCTGTTGGCTTATGCTTATTAGAGTGAGTATAACACAACGAGGTGCCGTTGTCAATGAAAACGAGCAAGGGTTACCGTCTTAAAATAAATGTAAAAGCCGAAAGCAATTGCTTTCGGCTTTTCGATAATTTGTTTACTTCTTTTTCTTGTCTTTACTCGGTCGGCTCGCCTTGTACTGATGCCACTTGACCCAAGTGGTAGGAGCGATGCAGATTGACGAATATGCACCCGAAACAAGACCGAACATAAGCGGAACAGTGAGCGTGCGCAGAGAGGTTATACCGTTTATCTCGCAGACAACGAAAACTACAAAAATGGCGATTATTGTTGAAAGCGAGGTCATGATATTACGTGAGAAAACCTGATTGTTAGAGATGTTTACAAGCTCATCAATAGGTTTGTTTGCTCCGTAAACACGGCGGTTTTCTCTTACACGGTCGAAGATGACGATGGTGCTGTTGAGCGAGTATCCAAGCAAGGTCATAACCACAGCGATGAAGTTTGCGTCGATATTGAGTCTGAATATTACCGCCGAAAAGAATGCGATAAGAACGTCGTGGACAAGCGCGATCAGCGCTGTAACACCCGCAGAGAAGCCGCCTATTTTACGGAAACGGAACGAAACATAGGCAACGACTATTACGGCGGCGATAGCAACGGCGACAAGGCACTTGATAAAGAATATCGTACCGACAGACGGGTTGACTGATTCTACCTCAGCCTGAACGACGTCGTTGTCGGGAAATTCGGTTTCGAGCGCCTCTGCAAGGCTGTCGATAGACGCGGTTTCAAGTGCTGTATCGTCGGAAAGCGAAACAACAAACTTCTGAGAGTTGTCGCTGACGCCCGACGAAGTGATGACCGATACCTTTTTGCCGATGGTATCTGCCGCGATGTCTTCGACCTCGCTGACATTAATATCACCTGTGTAAGAGTATGAAATCCTTGTGCCGCCCTTGAAGGATATATCCATAACAGGTCCGAACACAACACAGAAGATGATGCCTATAAGGAAGAGTGCGCCTGAAATAAAAGCATACTTTTTAATGTTTCCGACAAAATCGAAATTCAAAGCCTTATTCTTCAACATTCTTTACACCTCCATAAAGCCAAGGGTTGCGCATACACTTAAATCCGGAGATGCTCTTAAGCATAATCTTTGTAGCGAATACGCCCATTATAAAGTTAAATATAACGCCGATAAGCTGGGTGTATCCAAAAGAGTATACGGCTCCCGAAACAGATGAACCGAACAAGCCCATGATGGGGCTGAAGAGGGTCGCAAATATGTTATCTGACGGACCGAAGCAACCCATAAGTACTATTGAAACGAAAATGTTTGTCAGATTGCCGTCGATGATGGCGCTCATAGCGTTGTTACAGCCGGCGTTGATCGCGGCGGTAACCGTCTTGCCGCTGCGGATCTCCTCGGTTATACGTTCGGCAGTGATTACGTTTGCATCTATACCTATACCGATGGAAAGAATTATACCTGCGATACCGGGGATAGTGAGAGTAAAGCTGTTCGTTTCGGGGAAGAAGCCGGAAACGCACGCTACGATACCGCCAATCTGTCCGGCAAGAGTAATAGTTGCGATAACGCCCGGCAAACGGTATCTGAGAATGATTATCACGCATATGACGATGAAGGCAATAATACCCGCAAGCAGCATTGCACTGAGTGCTTCCTGACCAAGGGTAGCAGAGATTATCTGCAGCTTTGAGTCGTCAACACTGAGCGAGAAGGGCAGTGAGCCGGAATTGATCTTGTTGGCAAGCGACTGACATTCTTCATATGTAAAGTCGCCTGTTATGGCTGCGGTGCCGTTTGTTATCGCTTCGTTAACTGTCGGTGCGGAGATGACTTGACCGTCCATACAAATGGCTATCTGCTCGTTAATATTCTCAGCTGTTGCCTTGGCAAACTTGGTACGGCCTGAACTTGTAAGTTCAAGCTGTACATAAGCGGAGCCGTTAGCATATGCAGCGCTTGCAACATCAATGTCTTCGGCACCCCTGAGGATTATTTTGTCCTCATCATAGGTGCTTCCCTCGCAGAAAACGAGCTCAGCGGTTTCGCCCAGCTCTTCAATCGCGCTGGCGGCGTCAAAATCTTCTTCGTTTGACTGCCAAGGGAAACGGACTATTATCTGGTCGTTTTTAGTGTCGACAGAGGTTTCATAGTCAGTTATACCCAGATTGATAAGACGGGTGTTGATAGTTTCTTTTGCGGCCTCGAGGTCTTTTTCGCTTACGTTTTTGTCGGTATCGGGTGAGAATACGGCCTCAACGCCGCCCTGAATATCGATACCCCAACGTATATCACTTGCGCTTTTAAAATAAACTATCTCTTTGTCACCAAAGTAGTTTTTAACTCCGAAAAATGACACAGAGGTCAGCGCAATTATAAGAGCAGCTACGATAAAGAACCACGCTTTGCCTACTCTCTTGTTAGAGCCTTTTCTTCTACTCATTTAGATTGTATCCTTTCTTTGGTTTTTTGCTGATAATATTTAGAGCGTTATTCCGGCCCTGTATCATCAGAATTTGAATATATTAGCGGAACGAAAGCGACGGGCTTGACGGTGTCACTTTCGCTTTGCTTCTTTTCACCGTATAAAGATACGCTGCCAAGCTGAACAGCGACGGTCTTCACTGCGGCGTCAAGCTTTGATTCTGTTCGGTGTGCTTCGCTGTGCGCTGTGGTCTGAGAGGCCTTATCGGCGCAAAAGCACACCTCAACATCGGCAGAAATGTTACGGCGCTGATGCTGCGGAAAACAGTTCATTGCAACTGCGGCGGTGACAGCGACAGCGAGCAAAAGAGAGAAAAACCGCAGATGTTTATATATAAGATTCATCGCCGCACCTCCTTGAGAAAATCAGTAGGGCTTGTTTATTTGCAGAGACCTTCTGCCTTGATCATTTCCAGTGTGGCAAGCTTTACTGCCATGCAAAACAGCGTCATAGCCTGACGCAGCTCCTCCACCGGTGGGAAGGACGGCGCGATACGGATATTGCTGTCGAGCGGATCTTTGCCGTAGGGGTAAGTGGCGCCTGCGTTTGTCAGAACGACGCCCGCCTCTTTGCACAGCTCAACCACTCTCTTTGCGCAGTTAGGCAGGGTATCCACGCTGATGAAATATCCGCCGTTAGGTGTGCACCAGTTGAGTATATCAAGTCCCTCCAGCTCTGTTTCAAGCATATCGGTGACCATATCAAACTTCGGTCCCAGTATCTCGGCGTGTTTTTGCATATGGGATTTCAGCGTTGCGAGGTCGGGGAACATGCGCGCATGGCGGAGCTGATTTACCTTGTCGTAGCATATCGACTGCACTGCCATTCTCTTGCGTATGCGCTCAAGGTTGCCCTGATTTGCCGCAACGCAGGCGATACCGCCGCCGGCAAAGGTCACCTTTGCGGTTGAAGCAAATTCTACAACGAGGTCGGGATTTCCTGCCTTGTCACATTCATCGAGAATGTTCAGAAGGCGGTCGTCCTTGCTTATAACGTGTACGGCATAGGCGTTGTCCCACATAATGCGGAAGTCATCGGCCGCAGGCTTGAGAGCGGCTATGCGGCGAACAACATCATCAGAATAGGTTATGCCCTGCGGATTTGAATATTTCGGCACGCACCACATTCCCTTGACCGAAGGGTCTTTTACAAGGCGCTCCACCTCTTCCATATCGGGGCCGTCATTAAGCATGGCAACGGGTATCATTTTGATGCCGAAATGCTCGCATATCGTAAAGTGTCGGTCATATCCGGGTGACGGGCAGAGGAATTTTATCTCACCCTGCTTGCACCAAGGCTCACCGCCCATACCTGAAATCATAGCCTGTGAGATAAAGTCAAACATCATAGACAAAGATGACGTTCCGCCAAGAATCACCTGCTTTGCATCACAGCCGAGTATCTCACCGAAAAGGCGCCTTGCCTCGTCGATACCGTCGGGTCCGCCGTAGTTGCGGCAGTCGAGACCGCTCTCGCTTGCGGGGTCGCTTTGCGAGTTAACGATGTCAAGCAGCTTCATGCCGAGGTCCAGCTGGTCGTTGCCGGGCTTACCTCTGGACATATCAAGTTTCAGTCCCAAAGCCTTGTATTCATTATATTTTGCTTTGACAGAGGCATACTCTGCCTCTGCCTCTGCGGCAGTCATATCAAGATATCTTTTTGCCATTGTGTAAAAACGCCCCTTTAAATGTAAAACAATAAATATTATATATATTAATACAATTTTATCAGGATATCAATACCCTATTGAAAATATTTAATTGTCCTTGACATATTGTGGCCTTTGCGATAAAATGTACACGATATAGTGCTATGGCTGAAGGTGTCCGTTATGGCGAACGGATATCGGCTTTGAACTTATCGGGTCTGTATACGCAACCCGTTTTAAATGCGTTTTTTTATAAAGGAGGTGCACGTCAGGTGCAACAGTATCTATTGTACGTTATTGTCGGTGCAGTTGCTGTCGTTGTCGGCCTTTTGATAGGCTTTGTCAGCGGCGTAAACCACCGTAAGAAAAAGGCCGAGAGATTGATCGGCAGTGCTGAAACTGAATCAAAAAGAATACTCAATGATGCCTACAAGGCCGCAGAGGCTAAGAGGAAAGAGGCTGTTATTGAGGCTAAGGACGAAATCCACAACATGCGTGCTGAGGCGGACAAGGAGATCCGCGAAAGGCGCAACGAGATCAAGCAGCAGGAGCACAGGCTTCTTCAGAAAGAGGAAAGCTTTGAGCACCGCCTTGATAACCTTTCCAAGAAGGAAGAAGCTCTGGCTGTAAAAACAGCGGAGATGGAAAAGAAGGTCGAGGAGGTCGACCAGCTCAAAAAGAGCCAGATGGACATACTCGAAAGAATTTCGGGCTTCTCTATCCAGCAGGCAAAGGATTACCTGCTTAAATCACTTGAAGACGAGCTCACTCACGACAAGGCTGTCAAGATAATGAACTTCGAACAGCAGGTTAAAGAAGAGTCAGACAAGCTGGCTTCGAGGATAATCTCGCAGGCTATCCAGCGCTGTGCC
>CAYYGY010000053.1:0-5948 GCA_964471735.1 uncultured Eubacteriales bacterium | reverse complement strand
AAAGCACAGCCCATTATCAGACCGGTTTGGCTCACAGTTTGCAAACTTGTCAACGTTTCGGCCGCTTTGAAAACCGAACACCTCAAATACTCTGAACGGTGCATCGACCGAAAGACAGTTGACGTTCATTATACCTGTCTGTTTTATTATGTGGTGAGAATAGTTTTCCTTGTTTATCGTAACGGCGATACGGTTGGGAGAATTGGTGACCTGAGTGACGGTATTGACTATGATGCCGTTGTCCTTTTTTCCGTCGTTTGAGGTTACTACGTAAAGACCGTATCCGATATTGAACAAGGCAGTCAGGTCGTTCTTGTTTGCGGTCTCACTGGACTGAGCAAGGTAGTCCTTGCACATCTCGTTGGCGAGTGCCTCCAGCTCATCTTTGTTTTCGTCGTTGATCGCCGACCTTATCTTGACAGTTGTATCGGCAAAAGTCAGGTTTTTACATTCTGACAGCATTTCTTTGATTACCTTAGCGGCAAGCGGTGCCCACGAGCCATTTTCAATTATTCCTATAAAACGGTTTTTAAAGCCGCGCTCTCTCAGGTGTTCGATAAACTCGCGCATAAACGGGAATATACCCGCGTTGTAGGTAGTGGTCGCAAGTATGAGCTTGCCGTAGCGGAATGCGTCCTCCACTGCCTCGGCCATATCACAGCGAGCAAGGTCGTTTATGACCACCTTCGGGCAACCCTTCGATTTGAACTTTTCAGCCAGCTGCTCGACAGCTTTTTTTGTATTGCCGTAAACAGATGTATAGGCTATAACGATGCCTTCGCTTTCGACCGCATAAGATGACCAAGTATTGTAAAGTCCGATATAGTAATCAAGATTTTCCGTTAAAACGGGGCCGTGCAACGGACAGATTATCTGAATATCAAGCGCAGAGGCTTTTTTCAGCAAGGCCTGAACCTGAGCTCCGTACTTGCCGACAATGCCTATATAGTAGCGTCGGGCCTCGCACGCCCAGTCCTCATCGACATCAAGCGCACCGAACTTACCGAAGCCGTCTGCGGAAAACAGCACCTTGTCTAGGCTGTCATACGTTACCATGACCTCAGGCCAATGCACCATAGGCGCAAACACGAAGGTGAAGGTATGCTTACCTGTTGACAGGGTGTCACCATCCTTGACAACGATCCTGCGGTCAGCAAAATCGGTACCGAAGAATTGCTCGACCATAGCGAACGTCTTTGTGTTGCCGATAATCGTTACATCAGGATAACTTTTCAGAAAATTGAAGATATTAGCAGAATGGTCAGGCTCCATATGCTGAACGACCAGATAGTCCGGTTGTCTGCCTGAGAGCGCCTCAGAAAGGTTATCCATCCACTCATGGAAAAAGTTTATATCAACTGTATCGAAAACAGTCACTTTCTCGTCGAGCACAACGTAAGAGTTGTATGATATCCCGTTAGGGACGCGGTACTGTCCTTCAAAAAGGTCGATATTTCGGTCGTTGACACCGATATATCTGATATCGTTGGTAATCTTTTTCATAAGCTGTTCCTCCTTTAGACTCTACTATTATTTACCTTTTTTATTTATAATACCAAAAAATTGTTTCAGGTCAAGTTTTTATTTTCAAGGCGACTCGCAAACAAAGCGCAATTCGTTGACAATTCTGACGAATTTGTTTATAATTGTAGATGATTTCCTAACCTATCTGACAGGCGGTGAAAAAGCATGAGAAAGAAAAATACCAGAAACACAAAAGGCAAGATAGTTTCCACTGCGTGGCGCCTTTTCTATGAGCAGGGTTACGACGACACGACAATAGAGGACATAGTTTATGAGTCGGGCACATCAAAAGGCTCGTTTTATCACTATTTCAGCGGTAAAGATGCCTTACTGCAATCACTGTCATACCTTTTTGACGAAAAATACGAAGAACTTATGGACAACTTTGAGCCTGAGATGAGCTGTACTGACAGGCTGTTGTTTCTAAACCAAGAAGTTTTTCGTATGATTGAAAACAGCGTTTCAATCGACCTGTTGGCTCAGCTTTTATCAAGCCAGCTTATAACAAAAAGCGACAAGCATCTTTTAGACCACAACCGTACGTATTATAAATTGCTCAGGTCGATAGTCATTGAGGGCCAGCAAAGCGGCGAGCTTCGCCAAGACGTGTCGGTAAACGATATAGTAAAAGCGTACGCTATGTATGAACGCGCGCTGATGTACGACTGGTGTCTTTGCAACGGTGAATACTCACTTTCAGGGTACAGCAGTCAGATGCTGAAAATGTTTTTGAACGAATATAAAGAAAAATTTTAAATTTTTATTTTTGTCCTATTTTCCATTCTATACTTTAGTCTAGTCAAACAACCGCTTAAACAAAGGGTTTTTCAAGTTTAAGCGGTTGTTTATATTATTTTTAGTCTATACATCATTCTGTGTTTCAGTCTAAAAAGAAGTGTAGTATAATCCTAAATCATGGAAAAAACGCAAGAAAGAAGGTCTTGATCATGACATTTAATGATTGGATCACCCTGATAGCCATTTTGATTTATATGGCTATGATGGTGGGAATCGGCTTTGCCGTTTCCGGAAAGAACAAAACAAGCAGTGACTTTTACCTCGGCGGAAGAAAGCTGGGCCCCTTTGTCACCGCAATGAGTGCTGAGGCATCTGATATGAGCGCCTACCTGCTGATGGGTATCCCCGGCGTGGCCCTTATGTGCGGTCTTGCTGAGGCAACATGGACCGCTATCGGTCTGGCTGTCGGTACATATTTGAACTGGCTGTTCGTTGCAAAGCCGCTGCGCAGATACACTGAGAAGGTTGACGCAGTGACACTGCCTAACTTTTTCTCAAAGCGCTTTGGTGACAAGAAAAACATTCTGTCCCTTATCGCGGCGATAACCATTATAATATTCTTCATACCTTACACCGCATCGGGCTTCTCTGCCTGCGGCAAGCTGTTCGCTAACATGTTTGGAATGGATTACGTAACGGCGATGGTAATGAGCGCGATCGTTATAATTGTTTACTGCACCCTCGGCGGCTTCCTTGCCGCATCGACCACCGACTTCATTCAAAGCATCGTTATGACAATAGCGCTGTTTGTCGTTCTAGGAATAGGCGAAGGCTTTATGGGCGGCTTCGGCAACATATTTAACAATGTTAAGTCGCTTGACGGTTATCTTGACCTCTTCAAAGGCTTTGATGTTGCGACAAACACTACCGGTGAATACGGCGCTTTGAAGATCGTTTCTACGCTCGCGTGGGGTCTTGGCTACTTTGGTATGCCCCACATTCTCCTCCGCTTTATGGCGATCGAAGATCCCGAAAAGCTTAAGACTTCCCGCAGGCTTGCAACCGTTTGGGTAGTCATTTCGATGGGCATTGCTATTTTGATCGGTGTTGTCGGATACAGCCTTATGCAGGCAGGCATAGTCGGTCCCTACGACAGCGTATCTGCCGCTGAGACAGTTATCGTTGATATCTCATCTTACATCAACAAGCTTGGCTTTATCCCCGCTTTTACTGCCGGAATATTTATCTCAGGTATCCTCGCTTCGACCATGTCCACTGCTGACTCTCAGCTTATCGCCGCCTCTTCAAGCGTAACCGAGGACATAATGGCAAACACCTTTAAGATTAAGCTTTCACAGAAAACAACCATGATTCTCGCACGCGTTAGCGTTATTGTTGTTTCGGTAATCGCTATATTCCTTGCTCTTGATCCTACGAGCTCGGTATTTAACATCGTTTCGTTCGCTTGGGCAGGCTTCGGTGCCGCCTTCGGTCCGGTCGTTCTGTGCGCACTTTTCTGGAAAAGAGCCAACAAGTACGGCGCTATCTCCGGAATGCTTGCAGGCGGAGCAATGGTATTCTTCTGGAAGTTTGTTATTCGCGATGTCTTCGCAGGCACCGTCCTCGACATATACGAGCTGTTGCCCGCCTTCGTTGTCGGCCTTGCAGTTATCATTATCGTAAGCCTTGTAACCGCCAAGCCTGATGATGAAGTCGTTAAGACATTTGACGAAGTTAAAGCTATGGCAAGCAAAACACAGGCTGAGGCCAACGCTTAAAATCAACATTTAAAAAGCAGGCCCAAATCCAATTTCGGATTTGGGCCTGCTTTTTTACGCTTGTCATTCTTTCTTTTTAAGCTTTTCTTTTGTGCCGTCAGGGCGCTGGATATAAGTGTTCTCAAGCTGGCCTATCAGCGACGCCTTAAACGAATCTATATATTCCCGTCTTAATGCATCTCGCTCGTCAAGCTCGGCTTGAGTCAGCGGACCTTGCTTTGCCTTGCGTGCCAGTTCATTTATTCTGTCCAACTTTTTCTGTTCCATATATATCTTCCTTTTAAATTTATAGCCACATTGTAACACATATTGTGAATATTTTAAAGCCTGATATTGAAGATATTTCAAAATTTGATATAATGGTTATATAGATTTTGCTTTCGGAGGACACAATGAAGCTTATACATCTTTCAGACCTTCATCTCGGCAAGAGGGTCAATGAGTTTTCCATGCTCGAAGACCAGCGGTTCATTCTCACAAAAATCATCGGCATCATCGACAACGAGGCGCCCGACGGCGTAATAATTGCAGGTGATGTTTACGACAAGACCGTACCCCCTGCAGAGGCAGTTGAGCTGTTTGACGATTTTTTGTGCCGTCTTGCAAAAAGGAACCTGCAGGTTTTTGTAATAAGCGGCAACCACGATTCGCCTGAGCGTATTGCTTTCGGCGGACGTCTGATGGATGCAAGCGGCATACATATGTCCCCTGTGTTTTCAGGTGAGATCAAGCCTGTAACCTTGACCGACCGCTACGGAGATGTGAACATTTATATGTTGCCGTTTATAAAGCCAAGTCACGTTCGCAGATACTTTCAGGACGCGGATATTGATTCATACACCGACGCGGTAAAGACCGTTATTGACTCGCTTGGCATAGATAAAGCCAAGCGCAACGTGATAGTTACGCACCAGTTTGTAACAGGTGCGTCCAGATCAGAGTCAGAGGATATCTCGGTCGGCGGAACGGACAACGTTGACGCAAGCGTTTTTGATGTGTTTGATTATGTTGCGCTCGGCCACATTCACGGCGCACAGAGAATGGTGCGTGACACCGTTCGATACTGCGGGACACCGCTTAAGTACTCTTTCTCAGAGGCAAGGCACGAGAAATCCGTTACGGTGGTCGAACTTTCAGACAAGGGCGAAGTTGATATTCGCACCGTCAAACTTACACCTTTGCGTGATATGCGCGAAATCAAGGGGCTTTACAGCGAACTTACCGACCGCTCTAACTACATTGGCACGAACACCGATGATTATATGCACATAACGCTGCTCGATGAGGATGACGTTCCTGATGCGATAGGCAAGCTGAGAGTCATTTATCCGAACCTTATGAAGCTTGATTACGACAACACCCGCACTAAAAGCAACACCGCCATCTTAGGTGCTGACGTGACAAAGGCCAAAAGCGAGCTGGAGCTTTTTGCTGAATTTTACGAAAAGCAAAACAACGCGCCTCTTACCGAAAGGCAAGCAATGCATATTTCAGCGATGATAGAAAAAATCAAGGAGGCCCGCATATGAAACCGATAAAACTGACAATGTCGGCGTTCGGCCCATATTTAGGCACCACCGTGCTTGAAATGAACAAGCTGGGCGAAAACGGGCTTTACCTTATCACAGGCGACACCGGCGCAGGCAAAACGACACTGTTTGACGCGATTACATTTGCGCTGTACGGCGAAGCCAGCGGCAACAACCGCGAGTCGTCAATGTTCCGCTCGAAGTACGCTTTGCCTGACACGCCCACTGAGGTCGAGCTCACATTTTCGTACAATTCGAAGGTTTACACCGTAAAACGCAATCCCGAATATGAGCGCCCGTCGAAAAAAGGCGGCGGTATGACCACTCAAGCTGCGTCGGCTGAGCTGATATATCCCGACGGCAAGGTGCTGACAAAGCC
>CAYYGY010000052.1:0-5952 GCA_964471735.1 uncultured Eubacteriales bacterium | reverse complement strand
ATCGAGTCCATTTGTCTGAAGCTTCTGCTTCAGCAGCAACCTGTTGCCCGTGACCTTCGCCAGATCTCGGCGGCGCTGAAAATGATAACGGATATGGAGCGTATCGGCGATCAGGCAGAGGATATCGCCGAGATAATCACATATTTGGACGGCAGAACGGGCGAGGAATGCCACGATATCCGCAAAATGGCAGAGGCAACTATCAAGATGGTTACCGACAGCATAGACGCTTATGTTAAGCAGGACTTAATTCTTGCTCAGTCAGTATCCGACCACGACGATGTGGTTGACGGTTGCTTTGACCGTGTAAAAAAGACCTTGATTCAAATGATCTCCGAGAACACGGCTGACGGCGAATATGCGGTAGACCTTCTCATGATAGCAAAATATTTTGAACGCATCGGCGACCACGCCACGAATATTGCAGAGTGGGTGGAGTTCTCCGTAACAGGCGTTCACAAAGGAGAATGATATGATCTTTTGTGTTGATGATGACAACACCATACGCGACATTGAGGTTTACGCTTTGGAACAGACCGGCTTTAAGGCAAAAGGATTTGCTGACGGTGCGGCTTTGCTTGAAGCATTAAAAGCCGAAACACCAGAGCTGATCATCCTTGACATCATGCTCCCAGGTAAAGACGGCATAGAAATCCTCAAAGAAATACGCAGTAATCCCGAAACCTGCAAGATTCCTGTCATTATGGCGACAGCCAAAGGAACCGAGATGGATAAAATCCAAGGTCTTGACACAGGTGCCGACGATTATCTTGTAAAGCCGTTCGGCGTAATGGAAATGGTATCGCGTATTAAAGCGGTGCTCAGAAGATGCGAGCCTGCTGAGAAAGACGTGCTTTGCATTTCTAATATCAGATTAAGTGAAAAAGAGCGTCTTGTAACGGTAGGCGGAGAAAAAACAGCACTCACCTTCAAGGAATTTGAACTGCTGAAAACCTTTATGCGCAGTCCCGGTATCGTCTTTTCGAGAGACAGACTCTTATCCGAAGTCTGGGGCGCCGATTACCTCGGTGAATCGAGAACGGTGGATATGCACATAAAAACCCTGCGCCACAAGTTAGGTGAAGCAGGCAAGCTCATTGAAACAGTCATCGGTATCGGCTACCGTTTGGAGGGAAAGAAATGACGAAAAAAATCTTTCACTCTATTATTTCGGCAGTTATTGCTATCCTTATTCTCAGCTTTGCTGTTGTTACGGGTGTGCTTTACGGCCACTTTGCCGATGACAGTAAAACTCATCTTAATGATGAACTGGGCCTTGCCGCACAAGGTGTGGAATTGGGCGGAGAGGAGTATCTGGCCGAACTAGACGACGATAATTACAGGGTCACCTGGGTGGCATCGGACGGCACGGTTTTATATGACTCAAAAACCGATGCCGGCTCGATGGATAATCACATAAACCGTAAAGAAATAAAGGAAGCTCTTGAAACCGGCAGAGGCGAAAGTTCTAGATATTCAGATACCCTGACGGTCAAGATGCTGTACTGTGCAACGCGTCTGTCTGACGGCTCGGTGCTGCGTATTTCTACGGGCCTCGATTCAGTTTTTGTTCTGCTTTTTGATGTACTGGTTCCAATGGCTGTAATCGTGCTTTTTGCGATACTTCTGTCTGCTGTCCTTGCTCGCCGTATGGCAAAAGGTATCGTTAAGCCGCTCAACGAGCTTGACCTTGAACATCCCACCGAAAACGAGACTTACGACGAATTATCTCCTATGCTAAGCAAAATCAGCAAGCAGCGCAAGCAGATTGCCGGTCAATTAAATGAACTCAACAGAATGACCGCTGAATTTGAGCAGATAACCGATTCTATGAATGAAGGGCTCGTCTTGCTGGATAAAAAAGGCACAGTATTAAGCATAAATCCTGCCGCGCAAAAACTGTTCGGGATAACCGAATCGCCCGTCGGCAAAGACTTTCTGACGGTAGACAGAAGCCGTGAAATGAGCCGCGCCATTGATAATGCTCTTGAAGGAGAGCACAGCGAATTCCGAGAGCAAAGAAACGGCAACGAGTATCAATTCAACATCAGCCGAATAGAATCTGACGGTAAAACCGTCGGCACGGTTATACTCTGCTTTGATGTGACCGAAACCGCTTTTGCCGAACGCAATCGCAGAGAGTTTACGGCAAATGTCTCGCACGAACTCAAAACGCCGCTGCAATCCATCATCGGCAGTGCAGAGTTGCTTGAAAGCGGTCTTGTAAAACCTGAGGACACTCAGAAATTCATCGGTAACATAAAAGACGAAGCGGCAAGGCTTGTATCGCTTATAAACGATATTATCCGCTTGTCGGAGCTTGATGAAAACAATGAGCCGATAGCAGAATCGGTCGACCTGCATAAGGTTGCAAGCGAAGTAATCGAAGTGCTGTCAGCCTCTGCTGCAAAGAAAAACATTGTGCTCAGCTTAAGCGGTGAGAGTATAATGATAAATGGCATTCGCCGATATTTATACGAAATCATCTACAACCTTTGCGATAATGCTATACGCTATAACAAAGAAGGCGGCAAGGTGTATATTGATATTCACACTGATAACGGCAATACCGTATTGGCGGTCAGTGATACCGGAATCGGCATACCTGCAGAACATCAGAACCGTATCTTTGAGCGTTTCTACCGCGTTGACAAAAGCCATTCTAAGGAAACAGGCGGCACAGGGCTCGGCCTTTCAATTGTTAAGCACGCAGTTGCATATCACGGCGGATCGGTAAAGCTTGACAGCGTAGTCGGCAAAGGAACCACCGTAACTATCACATTTTGATTTACCGATCTTGAAAATTTTTTTACATTACAAATACTCCGTCACAAACACGCGACAGTCTATACTTTATAAGTAATACAAATGATGTGAATATCACACGCAAAGCATGAAAAAGGCGGCAGGGATGCTTAACTCCCTGCCGCCTTTTTATGTGATTTATGTCGAATCTTATTTACTTAAGGACCTTGAAATAGTCAAGTAACGAAAGCACTATACCGATAAGAATATAAAGGTCGGCAGCGCCGGCAACAATATTGACAAGAACTCCGATAAACGGAATAAGACCGAGCAAACCTGCCGCAACACCGATAACAAAGCCAGCAACAATATAAACTATAATGTTGATAACGAGGGCGGCAACGTCTTTTTTCTCCTTAAAGGAATAGGGGAAGAATTTTTTAAGCATTTCCATTGTTAACAACCTCCTTTTATAACATATGCATTGTAACATGTTTCCTTTAAAACTGCAAGGAACAAATAAGTAAAGCAAATAACATACCCGCTGTATTTCATAAGCTTGGGCAAATATAAAATTCTGTTTGGATATTGACTTTTGCGCTTTAAAGCGTTATAATTTTCGTAAGATCAAAAACAGCCAAGGCAACGTCTGCTTTTGGAATGATTTTTATCTTGTTTTGCACTTTTAATTGATTTTTAATTTTTTAGAAAAGGGGTAACAAAAATGAAAAAAATTATTGCTGTTCTTTCGGCGCTCGTAATGCTGCTTGCTCTTTGCAGCTGCGGCGGTGCAGATGACGGTAAGTATGTAATTGGCATCTGCCAGCTTATTCAGCACGAAGCTCTCGACGCCGCGACCAAGGGCTTCAAAGACGCTTTGATTGCTGAACTCGGAGAAGAAAACGTTACTTTTGACGAAAAGAACGCTTCGGGCGAGTCGACCAACTGTGCTACGATAGTCAACGGCTTTGTTTCGAGCAATGTTGACCTTATCCTCGCAAACGCTACCGCTCCGCTGCAGGCCGCCGCGTCCGCTACCGCTGATATTCCGATTCTCGGCACTTCTATTACCGATTATGCCAGCGCCCTTGAAATAAGCGACTGGAACGGAACCGTAGGCGGCAATATTTCAGGCACTTCTGACCTTGCACCGCTTGACCAGCAGGCTGATATGGTTAAGGAATGGTTCCCTGACGCTGAGGTAGTTGGTCTTTTATACTGCTCTGCTGAAGCTAACAGTCAGTATCAAGTGGACCAGATGAAAATAATGCTTGAAGAACTCGGCTATGAAACTAAAATGTTCGCATTCACCGATACAAACGACGTTGCTACCGTAGCTCAGGCCGCCTGCAACGCAAGTGACGTAATCTTCATCCCCACTGACAACGCTGCCGCATCCAATACCGAGGCGATCGCAAACGTTGTTTTGGCGGCAAACAAGCCGGTAATCGCAGGTGAAAAAGGCATCTGTACCGGATGCGGAGTTGCAACCCTTTCGATAGACTACTATGATCTGGGCTATGCAACCGGTCTTATGGCTGCAAAGATTCTTAAGGGTGAGGCTGATATTTCAGAGATGCCTGTTGAGTACGCGGCCGAGACAGTAAAGATGTACAACAAAGCTAACTGTGAGCTTCTTGGACTTGAAGTTCCTGACGGCTACGTTGCTATTGAGGACTAGTATGTTTCGGGCAGGGCTTTGCTCTGCCCTTAAACTTTTTTGATTTGAGGTAAAAAAATGTCTTTCTTCTCTTCACTGCTCAATTCACTGCCGGGCGCCATCGGGCAGGGCCTTATATGGGGCATAATGGCGATTGGCGTGTATATTACATATCGAATCCTAGATGTCGCAGACCTTACGGTTGACGGCTCGCTTGCTACCGGCGGCGCTGTATGCGTTATGCTGATACGCGCGGGGTGGAATCCCTGGCTTGCGTTGGTGGCATCGTTCCTTGTAGGAATGTGCGCCGGCCTTGTAACAGGCTTGTTTCATACCCGCTGCGGAATACCTGCGATTCTTTCAGGTATCCTTACACAGCTGGCTCTTTATTCTGTCAACCTCAGGATTCTGAGCAACAAGTCAAATCAGCCGCTCGGCGTTGACAAGTATTCTCTGCTTGTATCACAAAGATATGTCAGGGTTTTAGGCGCAGACAACCCCATTCCCATTATCGTGCTGTTCCTTGCTGTTCTGGTGTTCGTGCTTTACTGGTTCTTCGGCACTGAACTCGGCTGCTCACTGCGTGCGACCGGTGCCAACCGAAATATGGCGCGTGCGCAGGGAATCAACACTAATTCAAACCTTGTACTCGGTCTTATGCTGTCAAACGGTCTTGTTGCAACTGCCGGTGCTCTGCTCTCACAGTATCAGGGCTCGGTCGATGTCAACATGGGCAGAGGTGCGATAGTTATCGGCCTTGCGGCGGTCATAATAGGCGAAGTTCTGCTGGGCAAACTGTTCAAAAGCTTTGCTATGAAACTGGTCGCTGTTGCCATCGGTGCGGTAATCTATTACATCGTTTTGCAGGTAGTGTTCCAGCTTGGTCTGAACACAAACGACCTCAAGCTCGTAACCGCTTTGATAGTTGCTGTTTTCCTCGCTATCCCCTACTGGAAATCCAATCTTGTAAAGTCTACGAAGGGGGTAAAGACCAATGCTTGAGCTGATAAATATATGTAAAACCTTTAATGCCGGCACTGTCAACGAAAAGGTCGCGCTGGATAACCTGTCGATCACGCTTAAGGAAGGCGATTTTGTTACGGTCATAGGCGGAAACGGCGCCGGAAAAAGCACGATGCTAAATGCAGTAAGCGGTGTTTGGAAGCCTGATTCAGGCAAAATAATCATTGACGGCGTTGACGTAACAAATATGCCTGAGCATAAGCGTGCCAAATTCCTCGGTAGAGTATTTCAGGACCCGATGATGGGTACCGCGCCCACAATGCAGATTGAAGAAAATCTCGCTCTTGCGCTTCGCAGAGGTAAGCGGAGAGGGCTTAAATGGGGCATCACCCAAAAAGAAAGGGCCGGCTATAAAGAGATGCTTACCGAGCTGGGACTTGGACTTGAGGATAGACTCACCTCCAAGGTCGGACTTCTTTCGGGCGGTCAGCGTCAGGCTCTCACTCTCCTGATGGCGTCGCTTCAAAAGCCGAAGGTGCTGCTTCTTGACGAGCATACGGCCGCACTCGACCCGAAGACCGCCG
>CAYYGY010000051.1:1196-5954 GCA_964471735.1 uncultured Eubacteriales bacterium | reverse complement strand
CATTTTAAGCTTGTTTTGCACTGTTCTCAATTTCAGTATACTCTCTTCGCAGTACATAAAAGTACCGTCAAAAAGTCCGTCAAACATCTCAATATATTTGTTGGCAAAAATCAGGCACGCGCCGTGAAGCTGAAAATCCTCACTGCCTGACGGCGAATATTCCTGTATCTCTTTCGCAAAAATGCGTCTAAAAAACTCGTCAAGCCCAAAAAGGCTGAGAAAATACAGAATCCTGTACTTGAAAATTCTTGTTTTTACGCTGGCTTCATCGGGATACAGAACAGGCACGGGGTTTTGGTTTTTCCCGTCTGCAAGGGATATTATCTTCGGGCCTGCAACGTCAAACGCGAGACTGTCGACATAATCATCAAGCTTGTCTGCAAAGTCGGTTTGCTCGAACACGGTATCGTTGTTTGTTAAGATTATAATGTCTGCGCCCAGTGTATTTTTTGCGTAGACATAACCGATATTGTTGCCCTTTGCAAAGCCCAGATTTTCTTCGCTTCTTATGAAATGCACCTTTTTTGCGTCATAATCAGAAGAAATTTTATCAATCGTTCCGCTTTTTGAGCCGTTATCTACAACGACTACGGAAGAATCTCCGCTCTCGGTATATTTCAATAGCGAATCTATACATTTTACCGTGTCGTCCAGCGTTTCATAATGAAGAACGACAAACACCTTTTTATACATCATTATTTCTCCGATTTGTAAAGCTCGTAGTTTTCTTTCATAAAAGAATCCCACGTTTTTATCTCGCACTTCATAACGCCCTGCCTGAGAGAAACAAGCGTTTCGGCGTTAAGCGATTCGACCGCTTGCCTGAACGAATCAACGCTGCCGGGCTTGACGACTATTGCGCCGCCCTGTGCGACATCCTTTGCGCCCACGTTTTCGCTGACGATAACGGGCACGCCGTAGCTGAGCGCCTCCAGCACAGTGAAGCCAAAGGTTTCGTACCATACGCTTGGTGCTACCAGCACATCGGCCGACGAGAATATCTTTGGCATATCGTTATAGCTGAAATTCTCGTTTATTATCATATACTCGCTGGGGTTTTCAACGGGTGAGAACAGTTTTAGTTCAAAATCACGCCTGCCGCTTTCCCACAGCCCGTCGAGCGCAGACTTTATTACACCGAAGCCCTTGAACGGCTTTGCCGGTGCAAGGCAAAGAAGCCTCAGTTTATCCGTCGGCGCATAGTCGGTCTTACCTCTGTTGTCACTTATATTTTTGTGGGTGATAGTCAGCACCCTTGCATTTTTATGCTTTAAATAGCGCTCGTACACCGATTTTGTAAGTTGAGAGTTATACTGAATAAGGTCTATCTCAGTGAGTATGCTTATATAAAATTCACGCAGTTTTTGGTATTCTTTGTTTGATGCGCCTGAGCTCGTTTCAGTGGCCTCAGGCTGTTCCTCATCAAAAAAGGCGGCACGGTGATTTTTCCTCAGCAGTTTCATAAGCTTCGAATTTTTCACCGCCCTGTAAAGCGGTGACTGCAACAAATATATCTTGCCGCCTGAAAGGCCGCCGCTGTTACAGCTTGCGCACATACTGCAATCCTTGTCAAAGTCGCACGCAGTTTTATTTCTGTACAAGGTCACTTTCGGACAAAGTCCAAAATAATCGTGGGTCGTGAAAACAGTGCGTATCCCAAGCGACTTTGCCGCATCGACAAACTCCTTATGAAGGCCCATAAGCGTGTGTATGTGTATTACATCAGGTCTTAGATCCTTCAAAAAAGCAGTATACACCTCAACATCGGCGCTGTGCATAAAGGCGGCAGGATTCAAAACGCCTTCATCAAGCGGAACAGGCAAGGGATTGACGACCTCAAAATTTCCTATTGAGTTTATGTCCCTGCCGCGCCTGATACTCACCTTGCCTGAAGAAAGCCTCATTCTGCCGGGCCAAAGCGCGGCGACAAAGTTACCGTCGGCTCTCTGTGTCTCCATAAGGTCGACCGCATATTTAGTTAATCCGCCGCTTCTGTAGGGCGGAAAACCTAAAAAATAGTGTAATATCTTCATACCTTTTCCTTTTAAACAAAAAGTTTATTTTTTATTAAGGTCTGCTTTTATCTGGGTCGTGCTTATCTCCGGTGTGCGTGAGAGATAGACAACCTCTACCCCCTCATCTTTAAGGAAGTCGAATTTGCCCTCCCAATCGTCACCCATAACGAAGGTGTCTATGTGATACTCATGAACATCAGTTTTCTTTTGGTTCCAATTTTCCTCAGGGATAACAAGGTCTACATACCTTATCGCCTCAAGCAGTGACTTTCTCTGTTGATAGGTAAAATAGCACTTTTTCTGCTTTTCATTCCAGTTAAACTCATCGGTCGAAAGGGCAACGACAAGGTAATCGCCCTGCTCTTTCGCCCGCCTGAGAAGATTGATGTGTCCATAGTGCAAAAGGTCAAATGTTCCGTATGTTATTACTCTCTTCATACTGTCCCCGCTTATTTACGAATGTTTGATGATATCTGTCGGCGATAAACTGCCAACTGTAATGCTGCTCTATTCTCTGCTTTGCTGCATCGCCCAGCGCGGCTATATCCTCATCGGCCAGCTTATCTGCCCTATCTATAAGTGCAGCGAGGCTGCCTTCCTCCTTTGTCCAGTACAGAGCCCCGCTTTCCGCGACCTCTCTGTTGAAGCCTACGTCTAAAAGCAGGTTCAGATCGGTACTTCCGAGCGCTTCAAGCAAACTGGGATTTGTTCCGCCCACCTCGTGGCCGTGAAAATAGCCGTAAGCGTTCTCTCTTATTTTTTTAAGAAGCTCTGCGTCATATACGGTGCCGACAAATTTTATCCTCTTGTCGGATTTAAATTTTAGCCGATTTTCAAGCTGCTCAAGAAAACTTTCGTTGGCGGTGGTTATTATGGCAAAATCGCGCTTGCTGTTTGATGCCATAAACTCCCTTATCATGGTTTCGTAGTTGTTTTCTGGCACAAATCTGCCGACGACAAGGTAATAATTCTTTTTCGACAGACCCTTTTGCTCAAGCCACGATGTGAATTTTTCATCGTTATCATCAAGCTTTGACGGCGTTGTTTCAGACCCGTAGGCGATAAAATCGGTCTTCGGCGAATACTCTGAGTAACTTTCAAGGATATACTTTTCAATATTTTTGCTGTCACAAATTATCAGGTCAGCACTTTTTACCATCATTTTTTCGGATATCTTCCAATACTTCCTGACGGGTGCAGGCCATTTTGCTCTTTTCCACTCATGTCCGTCCGGATTTATATAAAGTTGTCCGCCAAGCGCGTGCACTTTTTTATAAAAACGCTTAGCGAACGGGCCTATGCGGCACGCAAGGATATATATTATCGGTTTCTCAATATTATTATCCTTTATATACCTGCAACAGTGGTTTAGCGCCTTAACATCGTAGTATATCGCCTGAGCAGGGCCGATATTCGGAACCTTGATGTTAAAGCCACGAGCCGAGTTGTGCTCAAACTCGCTGTTATCGTTCGATTTGCAAGCGACGTGATACTTTATATCACCGCAATCTTTGTGATATTCTGTCAACTTCTCTACAAAGGTTTCGTATCCTCCGTAGTTGCCGAAGCCTTTTGAACCGACAATAAATACGTGTTGCATTTTAATATCCCCTAAAATTTAAATGTCTCGCTATATCTAGGCTGGACAGCGTCCTTCTCGCTCAAATTCAGTTTAGTGCCGTCACTCAGTGTATAACCCTCGCCTGACGCCGTACCGTTATACTCTCCAATGATGTCAGGCCACTCAATGCCTATATCAGGGTCATTCCAAGCAAGGCCGCCCTCATCACCGGGGTGATAAAAATCGGTCACTTTATAGCAAAACTCAGCGGTTTCTGACAAGACCAAAAAGCCGTGTGCAAAGCCCTCAGAGATATAAAATTGTTTTTTGTTTTCGTCGGTAAGCTCAACTGAGTACCACTTGCCAAGAGTAGGGCTGTCCGAACGCAGGTCGACCGCAACGTCGAAAACTCTGCCCTTTATTACCCTGACCAGCTTGCCCTGTGGGTACTGCTTTTGATAGTGCAGGCCCCTCAGCACGCCTTTTACAGACATACTTTGATTGTCCTGAACAAAGGTCATATCTAACCCTGCTTGACGCATATCGTTTTCGTTATATGTTTCCATAAAATAGCCGCGACTGTCGCCGTGAACAGTTGGCTCAATGACATAAAGCCCCTCGATAGGAGCCTTTGTAACCTTTATCTGTCCCATTCTTTTATCACCTTATCCAAAACAAGTTCTTTTATATATCTCTCCAACGCATCGCGCCAATCAGGCAGCGGCTCAAAGCCTGCTTTTACAAGCTTTGATTTGTCAAGTCGGCTGTTAAATGGGCGTGCCGCCGCAGACAGGCCATACTCCTCTGTCGTGACGGGTGTCACCTTGGTTTTATAATCTGCAATGCGGTATATCTCTTTGGTAAAGTCGTACCACGATATATACCCGCCCTCGTTTGTCGCGTGGTAAAAACCGTATTTTTCGCTTTCGCACATATCGACCAGAAGCCGAGCCAGATCGTAGGTGTAGGTCGGGGTGCCGATCTGGTCACACACCACCCTTACCTCGTCGCGGCTGCTACCCACCTTGAGCATCGTTTTAATGAAGTTGTTTCCGTTTCTACCGAAGACCCACGCTATTCTGACAACGAAAAATTTTTCAAGTGCGGCTGTCACAGCCTTTTCGCCTTCAAGCTTCGTCCGGCCGTAGACATTCATCGGTGCGTAATCCTTGCAATCGGCCT
>CAYYGY010000051.1:0-1186 GCA_964471735.1 uncultured Eubacteriales bacterium | reverse complement strand
GAACCGGTGCCGTTAAACACGTAGTCCGTGCTTATATACATCATTTTTGCGTCTGCCGCCTTGCAAGCTTTGGCTAAATTTTCAGTTCCGCAGACGTTGATGTTCCACACTCTTTGCTTATTCTGCTCGTCCTCAGCGGCGTCAACCGCCGTCCACGCCGCGCAGTGTATAACCGCGTCGGGCTTTATCTCGTTTACAAGCTTACTCACAGCCTCAGAGTCGGTGATATCAAGCTGATAGTACGGTACACTTGCTGCAGCAGAGCCACTCTCACCTCGAAAGCTGTCAAAGATATCGGTGGCTGCTGCTTCGTGATGCCTGCGTGCCAACTCATTTACAACGTCAAAGCCAAGCTGACCGCAGACGCCTGTGACTAAAACCTTCATCTGTTCGCTCTCCTACCGATTGCCGTACATCTTGTCGTAATAATTTTGATATTCTCCGTTTATTATTGTTTCCCACCACTCACGGTTGTCAAGATACCACTTTATAGTCTTCTTTATGCCGTCTGCAAACTTTGTTTCAGGCAGCCAACCAAGCTCGCTGTGTATTTTTGTCGGGTCGATAGCGTATCGCATATCGTGACCCTTGCGGTCGGTAACATAAGTTATAAGGCTTTCGGGTTTACCCAGCTCCTTGCATATAAGTTTAACGATATCAATGTTTCTCATTTCGTTATGACCGCCGATGTTATAAACCTCGCCGACACGTCCGTTGTGAATGATGAGGTCTATTGCCTTGCAATGGTCCTCAACGTAAAGCCAGTCCCTTACATTGACGCCTTCACCGTAAACGGGAAGCGGTTTGTCCGCCAGAGCGTTAGCTATCATCAACGGAATCAGTTTTTCCGGAAAATGATACGGGCCGTAGTTGTTTGAGCAACGGCTGATAGTTACAGGCAGACCGTAAGTACGGTTGTACGCTAAGACGAGCAGGTCGGCCGCCGCCTTAGAACTGCTGTAAGGGCTGCTGGTATGGATCGGGGTCTGCTCGGTGAAAAACAGGTCGGGACGGTCGAGCGGCAGGTCGCCGTACACCTCGTCGGTGGAAACCTGATGATAACGCTTTATGCCGTACTTTCGGCAGGCATCCATAAGAGTTGCGGTGCCGATGATATTGGTCTGAAGGAATATACCGGGGTCTTCTATCGAGCGGTCAACGTGGCTTTCCGCCGCAAAATTGACGA
>CAYYGY010000050.1:0-5967 GCA_964471735.1 uncultured Eubacteriales bacterium | reverse complement strand
TCAAAGCCGCAGGGCAAACTCAAAGCGGGCAGACCTGCAAGATTTACGGAAACAGTGTAGATATCAGACAAATACATCTTAAGCGGGTCTGAAAGACTGCTGCCCAGCTTCGGTGCGGTAGTCGGCGCGGTGGGACAAAGAATGATGTCGTACTTTTCAAAAGCCTCATCAAAGGCGCTCTTTATAAGCGATTTTACCTGAAGTGCCTTTTTGTAGTAGGCGTCATAATAACCTGTTGAAAGAGAGAAAGTGCCAAGCAGTATACGCTTTTTGACCTCGTCACCGAAGCCCTGACTTCTCGTCTTTACATACATATCGGTCAAATTATCATACTCCTGTGCTCGCCAGCCGTATTTAACCCCGTCAAAGCGGCTGAGGTTACTGCTCGCCTCAGCGGTAGCGACGATGTAATAGGTGGGAACAGCATACTCGATAAGCGGCATCGGGAAATACTCGACCGTTGCGCCCTGCGAAGCGAGAGTGTCGGCCGCAGCGAGAACGGCGGCCTTAACATCGGGGTCAAGTCCCTCACCGATACATTCGGAGGGGATACCGATCTTCAAGCCTTTAACGTCGCCGTCAAGGCGGTCAAGATATTTTTCGTACTCTATATCAAGAGAGGTGCCGTCGTGCTCATCACGTCCGCATATAATATCAAGTATGGCGGCACAGTCGGCCGCGTCCTTGGCGACGGGGCCCATCTGGTCAAGCGATGAGGCATAGGCGATAAGTCCGTATCTGGATACGGTGCCGTAGGTCGGCTTCATTCCAGTTACGCCGCAGTAAGACGCAGGCTGGCGTATGCTTCCGCCCGTGTCAGAGCCGATAGCGCATACGGCAGAGCCGGCAGCAACGCAAGCGGCGGCGCCGCCGGAAGAGCCGCCCGGAACGTGCTCGGTATTCCAGGGGTTTTTGGTTGCGCCGTAAAATGATGTTTCTGTAGTCGAGCCCATAGCAAATTCGTCCATATTGAGCTTGCCGACGATAACAGCGCCCGCCGCCTCAAGCTTTTCAACGACGGTGGCATTGTACGGCGGCTCAAACTCGCCTAGTATCTTGGACGCACAGGTGGTCTTTATGCCCTTAGTGCAGATGTTATCCTTTATGGAGATAGGGACGCCTGCAAGCGGAGAATCGAGCTTGCCCGCCTTTATATCGGCATCGACCTCAGCCGCACGCTTAAGCGCGGCGTCGGCAACAACAGTTATATAGGCATTTATCTCACCGTCGGTATTTTCAATCGCACTGAGCATCGCCTTCGTGGCGTCAACGCTGGAAAGTTCGCCTGATTTGATAAGTTTGCCCGTTTCGAGGGCAGTAAGCTTAGAAATATCCATCATCGAACCTCCTTATTCAACAGCCTTGGGAACGATGAACGCTTCATCGTCACGCTGAGGTGCACCCTTAAGCAGCTCGTTTCGGTCAAACGAAGTTCTGACCTCGTCCTCACGAAAAACATTTTTAACCTTAAAGGTGTGTGACATCGGCTCAATATCGGCGGTATCAATATTGTTAAGAACATCCATATAGCCTATTACCGAGTTAAGCCCATCTATGGTCTGCGCCTTCTGCTCGTCCGAGATTTCAAGACGTGACAAGGCGGCAACATAATCTACCATTTCTTCTGTGATTTTCAAAACAGAATTCCTCCGTTTCAGTTAAGAATTTTGCACCTTTATTTTGTGCTAAATTAACATTCCAATTATAATGTATCGCCTCACTTTTGTCAACAACGGGTGATTATAATACTTGAAAACGGGAAAAATGTGTGTTATATTGGTGTGTATACTGAAAACTCATATTTTTTGAGGTGTTTATCGAATGGAATTTATTGATTTAAACAAAAAGCCCGACCTGACTGACCTTGAGGCTGTCGTTGCCGATTTTAACGAGGGCAAGATAAAGGAAGGCGACAAAATAAAGCTTAAAGCTTTTGTACACCGCATCAGACGTATGAGCGGCTTTGCATTTGTAATACTGCGCACCCCCAGACGCCTTATCCAGTGCATTTATGAGGACAGCGTTTGCCCCGTTTCTCTGGATACTATCGTCGAGGAGGCCTCTGTCTGCATCGAAGGTACCGTAAAGGCTGACGAGCGCAGCCCGCTCGGCTTTGAGCTTCATATCACTGATATGAAGACCATGTCTATGCCGGCTGAGCAGATGCCGCTTAATATTAACAAAAGAAAACTCGATTGCTCTATCGAGGTCAATCTGGACAACCGCGCCCTTTCCCTGCGCAACCCCTATGAGCGCGCTGTTATCAAGCTTATGGACGGTGTTATCCAGACTTTCCGCACCTTTATGCACAACGAAGGCTTTACCGAGTTTGTACCGCCTAAGATCGTATCTGCGGGTGCTGAGGGCGGCGCAGATATGTTTGAGGTCAACTACTTCGGAGAAAAGGCTTTTCTTAACCAGTCACCGCAGTTTTACAAGCAGATGATGACCGGCGTTTTCGGTAAGGTGTTTACCGTCGGCCCTGTTTTCCGCGCTGAAAAACATTCTACCACACGTCACATAAACGAATTTACGGGTATGGACTTTGAGATGGGCTTCATCGACTCCTTTGAGGATATAATGGACGTCGAGGCCCGATATATGGTGTACCTTTTTGACACCCTGCGCCGTGACTATGCTGTTGAATTGCAGATAGTCGGCGTGGAGTTGCCCGTTATCGACCGTATACCCAAGGTCAGATTCTCCGAAATAAAGCAGATAGTTGCCGAAAAATACGGCAGACAGTTCCGTAATCCTATGGACCTTGAGCCTGAGGAGGAGCGTCTGATAGGCAAGTATTTTAACGAAGAGTATGGCTGTCCTTTTGTTTTCGTAACACACTACCCGTCAAAAAAGCGCCCGATGTACGCTATGGACGACCCCGAGGACTCCAAGTACACGCTGTCGTTCGACTTGTTGCTTAACGGCTCTGAGATCACTACCGGCGGACAGCGTATCCACGACTACAATATGCAGGTCGAGAAGATGGTCAGCCGAGGCATCGACCCTGATGAGTTTAAGGATTTTCTTACTATCCATAAACACGGTATGCCTCCTCACGGCGGTCTCGGTATCGGTGCAGAGCGTTTGCTGATGAAGATACTTGAGCTTGACAATATCCGCAAGGTGACCGCATTCCCAAGAGATCTAAATCGCCTGAATCCGTAAATTTTAACCAATATTAAAAAGCCTGAGCTGTCCGCTCAGGCTTTTTGCATCGTTATGTATTTTATTTGCTCCAGACCTTGCTCCAGAACTCACTTAGTTCAGCGTCGTCACGGGCGTCGGGCATAAACTCCTCCTTGACAAGCGACCACTTTTCTTCAAGAACGGCGCACTCTCCGGTCTTGACCTTCTCAACAGGGCCTAAAACCTCAAGTTCAAGCACAAGGTCACTTGTATACGACTCAAACGAAACACCGCCGTCGGGATACTCCGCCGAACGGTCGAACGGCGCCCACTCCTTGCGGAAAACATCGCCGTTTAAAGCGTAAACCGCCTTGCCGAGCTGATTGTTCGTGCCGAACTTGAAGGCGCGGTCAGCAACAGCGTCATGCTTTACGGTGAGGAAGTTTTTGCCATTATAGAATCTGTAATCGGCAGGATTTGAGTAAGGCCAGAGCGAAATGACACGGTTCGGCAGAAGCCCTGTATCCTCGTCACAGTGTTTTACTATCTCTAGCCCTCCCTGATTCATAACCGAAACAGTCCATACAGCAAACTCCTGCTCGGTATCGCGGACATTGGTAACACGGTTGAGCACCTGCATATTTGCGCCCTCGCTGTCCATATTGACCTCAAGTTCAAGCTGAATGTCGTTTTTCTTTTGTACGGGCGGAATGAAAACCACGCCCTTTTCGGTGTACTTTACTTCAACAGGGTCGTTATCGGGATAGTTGGTTTCAGGCTTTCTTTCAGGTGTCACCCAAATGCGGTGTCCGCCGTAGAGATAGCTTACTGCTCCCTTAAAAAAGTAATCGTCATACTCTTTTCCGAACCAAGTTGTCTTACGCTCAAGGTCATTAAAAAGCATATTCTGGCCTGAGCAGAAACCAAACCTTATAATTCGCGGACCGACGTCGACAGTGACATAGGCCTCTATCACAGAGTTGCTTATTTTCAGGCAACGGCCGTAATTTTCATAGTTTTCTATTTGTGTGTACTTTACCATAATATATCCTCCTGTATTAGTTTTACATTGTTAATATCTTACTGCTGACAGTGGCACCGCAAGGCTTGACCTCAGGCGTGCAAAGGAAGTAAAGGTCATCTGCGACACATTCTGCATCAAACAGAGCCTTTGCCTCTCCTTCGAGCGATAACGCCTCCTTCGAGCGGGTTATAACGGGCAGTTTCGGCTCAGCGTGAGCCAATATCTGCCGTCCCCTCTCGTTCATACCCAGCACCCTGATATACTTAGGCGGGAGAGAATATACCGCTGTGTCGATACCGAGCAAGGCAAACATCAATATCCGTCTTATCCTTGCGTGAGTATAACGCTTTGATTTAACAGCGTCTATAAGCTGCGCGACGCTTGCCGCCTCTCTCGACGCCCTGAACAGCCTGTTTTCCAGTCCCTCGCTTATATCGGGCAGAAGCGACATCTGCTGCACGCTCATTTTACGCAAGGTTAACAGCAAAGCGTGCTCAAGCTGTTTTAAGTCGGCAGGGCAAAGGCCGCTTGACATCTGGTTCTTGAGTATCTCAGCCGTATATTCGGGAACGAATTTTGATACATCGCAGTTTTGCGATAAAAGGGCTCTTATGTGCGAGGCGCTGGCGATGTCGCCCTGCGCGCCGCCGTCATGGCAGACGCCTATGCGCTTTACGGCGACAGGTGTTATTTCCGACTTTAGATCAAGCAACGCTTTGACATATTCTACCGCAAGCGTGTCGTTAGGGTTTGCCAGCAAATCACCGTCATACCCCGCCTCGGTCAGTGCCGCCTGACGCGCAACGGCAAAGGCTGAGCCCTCACCCATTTTACGGCGTATTTTTTCAGTAACGCAGTCTGATTCGACCGCCCTTGCCAAGGCTGTGATCCGCTGTGCATCTCCGCATTCGGAGCCAAAGCAGAGCATATCCACGCAACCGAGAGCGTCAAGCGTGCCGACAGCACCGAACGCAAAACGCTGCGCCGTCGCACCTGCGAAAACAACAGGCAGTTCAACCACGAGGTCTGCACCGCCTGCAAGCGCCATTTGCGTGCGCGCCCACTTATTGCAGACGGCCACATCGCCACGCTGAACGAAGTTGCCGCTCATAACCGCGACGGTGTGAGTAGCCCCGTTTCTTACAGCCTCATCTATAAGGTAGGCGTGGCCGTTATGGAAAGGATTGTATTCGGCGATGATTCCGC
Source organism: uncultured Eubacteriales bacterium (assembly GCA_964471735.1). Classification (GTDB taxonomy): domain Bacteria; phylum Bacillota; class Clostridia; order Oscillospirales; family Acutalibacteraceae; genus RGIG2206. The sequence continues at coordinate 608 of CAYYGY010000050.1, read as the reverse complement.
AAATTTTCAAATACACGCCCTCCTTTATAAATATCACTTGAAAAATATTGCCATATGTTATATTATTATTTTGTATGTGTCGCTGACTTGATTTTACACTATTTTCTGCGTCAGCGCAACAGGTAAAACAATATTTATTGAGAGGTCAGTGTTTCTTAAATCATGGAAATGAAAATTCTTGTTATCAATGCGGGCAGTTCATCGCTCAAATATCAGCTTATTGATATGAACGGCGAGAAAGTCCTTGCAAAAGGTCTTTGCGACCGCATCGGCCCCGGCGGTCACATAAAGCACACCACCGCTGACGGACGTAAGTTTGAGGCTGATATCGCTATGCCCACCCATGCGGAGGCCTTTGATGCATTTATGTCCGCTATGACCGGCGAGGAATACGGCGTCATCAAGTCATTTGACGAGATCTCTGCCGTCGGCCACCGCATAGTTCAGGGCGGTGCCATTTTCAAGGAATCCTGTCTTATCAACGACAAGGTAATCGACGACATCGAAATGCTGGGCGAGCTTGCGCCGCTGCACAATCCCGCTCACGTGCTTGGCATACGCGCCTGCGTAAAGTGCCTTGGAAAAGATGTGCCGCAGGTCGCAGTATT
>CAYYGY010000049.1:0-6164 GCA_964471735.1 uncultured Eubacteriales bacterium | reverse complement strand
ACAACAGCAGCATAATAACTATCGCAAGCGGTATTATCAGCCAGCCGGAAAACTGCGGCAAGACCGCTGAGAGCATTTCTTTCATATGCAACTGGTTATAAAGCAGGAATATCAGCACGTTGTGATAAACATAAATCGGGAAAGTACGTGTGCCGAGCCTTGCAATCAGACCCAAAGGAGTTCGGTTAGGCGTAACGGCAATAAAGGCAAAACTCACAACCGCCGAAATCAAGTAGCAAAGCAACCTCAGCAAGGCGCCGTAGTTGTAATAATCGCCAAGCTCGCTGTAAGGGTTTCTGCCCGTAAAAATCGGGCGAAGAAAATATGCTTCTTCGGGGAACATCATCACTACTGCCGCGACAGCTATAATAAGCGCAAGTGACACGGCTTTTACCCAGCGCTTGTTTGTGATATCCTCAAGCTTTTGAGCATCAACAACATAACCAAGGTAATAAAACGGATAGAACACTATAATACGCGATATGGCAAAAAAATCCTTAATATCGCTGTCGTATCCCGCTAAAAGCGCAAGTGAAACACTGATTACCAGCACATAGGCAGGCTTAACATTTCTTAAAAGACGGGTTATGTGCGGATAAGCGAACATTACCAGCATAAACCAAGGCAGGCTTTTCGCATATGACAGGCTGAACTCAAAATCACCCGTATCCATAAGGTCATACAGGCTTATCAGCAATTTTGAAAAAATGTAGACAAAAAGAAAGCCCACTGTTTTTTCAAACCGCTTTTCACTTATCATTCGCTTTGAAAAGAGACCTGACACAAAGATAAACAAGGGCATATGAAATATGTAGATAAACAAAAACAGATTGCGCATTTGCTCAGATTCATCGGTGTAACGGTCGGCAAGATGGCCGAGCACCACGAAAAACATCAGCACAAACTTTAAAATATCCCATTTTTCTTTTCTCTGCTGCAAAAAATCACCGCCGATTTTTTCACACGTTTTCTCAAGTATAATCTACATACACTGTTTTTGCAATAGGGTTTATTTTTCGGCACATACTAAAAAGCGCAGGCATTGCACCTGCGCTTTTTAGTATTGTTTATTCTTATTCTGCTCAAACTTTATCAGTTCCTCTTCCTCAAGGACACGGTACGCGACCTTGCCGACCAGTGTTTTAGGCATTTCGGTCCTGAACTCTATATCGTATGGCATGGCATATTTTGCAATATTTTTTTTACAGTACTGCATCAAAGCGTCGTAAGTTTCCTTGCTTGCGACAACATTTGGCTTAAGCATAACGAAGGCCTTTACCTTCTGCATCTTATAAGAGTCGGGCACACCGATAACACAGCTCATCTGTACAAACTGGTGCGCATCAAGTATATTCTCAAGCTGGGCAGGATAGATGTTATATCCCGACGATACTATCATACGCTTTTTTCTGCCCTTGAAGTAAACAAATCCCTGCTTGTCCATAAAGCCGAGGTCACCTGTATATACCCATGTAAGTCCGTCTGAATGGGTGCGAAGTGTTTTTTTGGTTTCTTCGGTATGATTCATATACTCTTTCATCACGGTGGGGCCTGCAAGAAGTATCTCCCCCTCCACACCGTAGGGCAGTTCGATATCCGTGTCGGGCTCAACTATTTTGATGTAGGTATCGGGAAACGGCAAGCCGATGCTCCCCTCCTTAGACATATGAGGGGGAGTCAGGCAACAGGCAGTGACTGTTTCGGTAGTGCCGTAGCCTTCTCTGATCTGAACAGACGCGCCGTGATCTGAGAGGAATTTATCAAATTTCTTTTTCAGTTCAACAGACAGGGAATCTCCACCTGAAAAGACGCCTTTAAGACTGCTCAAATCCGCGTTCTTCATTGACGGCATACGCAGCAGTGCCTCATAAAGCGTGGGCACACCTGCGATAAAATTGCACTTATATTTCGTTATCTGCTTGGCATAACTTTGCGCGGTAAAGCGCGGTATCAGCACACATCGGCCGCCGTGCGACAATATAGAGTGTATACAAACGCCCAGACCGAAGCCGTGAAACATCGGCATAGCGGCAAGCATCTTATCGCCCACTGCGAACATCGGGTTTGCTGCCACTACCTGTCGGCCTAGAGCATTAAAATTTTTGTTAGTCAGCACGATGCCCTTTGTCGTGCCCGTTGTACCGCCGGAATAAAGGATAACCGCAGGGTCATCCGCCGAACGCTTGACCTTATAGTTATAAAAGCAATGCTTTCCAAGCCGCAGAAAGTCCTTCCAGCGAATGACAGGCGCATCAGAAGGAATGGGCTGTATCTTTCGCCCTTCGGTGAGCATATACCCTGCCCTGACAGGCTTGCTGAGGGCATCTTTTACGCTGGCGATAATTATATTGACGACCTTCGTATTCTGCCTTATACGCTCAAACTTGTCATAAAACTGGTCTAAAGTTATTGCGGTGACACTTTCAGATTCGTTCAGGTAAAACTCTATCTCCTTTTCGGCTGACAGGGGATGTATCATATTTGCCACCGCGCCGATAAGGTTGACAGCATAAAACATATACACCGCCTGCGGGCAGTTGGGCATTGCGACAGTGACCCTGTCATTTTCCCTTACACCAATGGTTTTGAGAGCCTTGGCGCAGGCTATTATCTCCTGCACCATATGTCGGTATGTGGTGGACTTGCCCATGAAATCGAAAGCAATATGGTTAGGGTATTTTTCGGCTGCACGCTCGACAGCCTCGAACATCGAGCCGTCGAAATAATCCAGATGAAGCGGTACGTCGCCCAGATGCGGCGCCCAAGGCGTTTTCGCTGTTATTTCACCCATTTTCAGTCCACTCTTTTCTGTTTGTTTTACAAGAATCAAACACTCTTATAATCGGACGCGTTTATTCCCTTTTGCTGATAATTTTCGATGTAATCCAAGGCTGACTCGATATCTTCAGTGACAAAATACAAGTCGGCGACCGAGTCAAAAACAAACTTTTTGCCCATCGCCTGCTTCATCATGGTCAGCATATCATCGTAATATCCGTTTGTGTTGAGTACAACTATCGGCTTATCGTGACGTCCAAGCTGCTTCAGCGTAAGTATTTCGAAGAACTCTTCAAAAGTGCCTATTCCGCCTGCGGTGGTTATGAAAGCATCACAGCTGTCCTCCATTATCTGCTTACGCTGGCGCATAGTGTCGGTTCTGACAAGCTCGTCACATTTATCGTACAAAATACCGTCAACGTTGAAAAAACTCGGAACAACACCCTTTATCCTGCCTTTGCCTGCAGTCATTCCTCTGGCGACCGCGCCCATCATTCCGCCTCCGCCTGCGCCGAAAACGAGGTTATGTCCTCTCTCACCCATACGTCTGCCAAGCGTTTCGCCTGCCGAGATGAAGCTTTTATCTATTGCGTTGCTTGACGCACCGTAAACACATATATTCATAGATTACCTCCGATTCCCCAGTTAAAATATTATACGCCTGAATTTAAATTTTAATACACTCAGCTATTGTTGGCGGACGATGCCATAATAGCTGTCAACGCCGATGTTGCCGCTATCTGAGTAAGTATCGTACCGTTGACCGTTTCATATGCCGATGCTGCAGTGATACTGTCACTCGTTTGTGCCAAAACAGACGCAGAATACATTAATCTCTGCCGCCTGCCCATTATGAAATCACCGAAGCCTTTTTTGTGCTTCAAATAGTCGCATATTTCAATCACGGCATCGGCTAAGAGCGTTTCGTCTGCCGTTACGGCGGCAAGGCTTACAAGCTCAATATCGGTGCCAAAATGGTACTTTTTCTGCTTAAGCTCGTCATAGAGCGCGATAAGCCTGTCAGCCCCTCGTTCGGCGTTTCCGATAAGTGCAAGGCAATGGCTGGCAGATTGCAATCCGTTCGAGGTGAAAAACCTCTTTTTGAGTCGCAAAAAGCTCAGTTTCATAAGCCGTGCCGAGGTTTGAGCGCTTGCAGAGGTTAAGGCAAACAACGCGGCAAAGGGTATATCTTCTCCCGAAGTCAGCAGAAAATGGTCAGATTTCATAGCGTCATACACCTCGCGGGTGCGCTTTGCATACTTTTCAAAATGCTCTCTGCGCGCGTTTTGCTTAACGGAAAAGGCGGCTATGCAGAGGTAGCCCGAAGGCATAAAGTGCTTTTTAAGTTCTGCATAAGCACTTAAAACAGCACCAAAGCTTTCCTCCGCGTCGTTTTCCAGTGACAGCATACAGGCAAATATGAGGGTCGCCGCTGACCTGAAATTAGAAAACACATTCTGCTTTCTTATTATTATTTCCCTGCAGAATTTTATTTTTTCAATATTTATCTCAATTCCTTTTTGCGCATACATAAGCGCGCAAAGATAATGCAGTTGGCTGTATTCCCACTTAAACGCCTGCTTTGCCTTTAAATAATTATCGGCAAACAGGTCGCATCTTTGTTTAAGGTCCTGAGTCATTTAACATTCCTCCGCCTAATTATAATACTCTATGGTGTACTCCCTTGTAAGAGTAAGCTGCTCCTTGAGTGCATCGACGAGATGCCCATACTGCGGCGACTCAATATCGAGGCGCTTCATTTTTTCGTGCACCGAGTATTTGGGGTCAGTAACAAGTGAATAGTATTCGCCCTTTTTATTGTTGGTGATGTCTGATTTCCGAATGATATTAAGGCAGCGTTTTTTTGCATTTTCGTTTTCTCCCATCAGATTTTCACCTGAAACAAGGATTTTTATCTCACTCTTGTTAGACGCGCTGACCTCAACCGTCCAGGTGTTGGTATCGGTGTCAAAAGAGGCATCGACCATAGTCTTTTTGCCGTCGACGGCGGTGCTTATCTTAACACTGCCGCTGAAGCCTCTGAGCATAACACGCCATATTCTTTTTCTGAACATAAGCGCACGGTCGCCCTTTGACGGCGAAACGGTCAAGACGGCGGTATCAGACCAATTAAGAGCTATATCGGTGGTCACATATTCGCCGTTCATATAGCCGGCGCCGTCGCCCTCATCTTCATAAAGGGTAAAGGTGTTGCTGTTACCCGCAAACACAACGAGGTTGACCTCCTCACCGAGCAAAAGCGAGTTGTCACCCTTTTTGTGCGGGTTCATCGGGATTATCGCGCCCGCTTTTGCAAAGACGGGATAGCCTGACAGGGGCCTGAACACATCAAGTTTTCTGCCTGAGAAGAGATTGCTTTTATAATGCGTGCCGTCAAAAAAGTCGAACCAGTCGCCCTTTGGCAGCCATACCTCAGCCCTGCCGAGCGAGTCTATACTGAAGTTAGGCTCTACTATCGGCGCAACCATAAGCTGTGTGCCGAACATATACTGCTGTTTTACATCATATGCACCGCCGTGTTTCGGATAATCATAGTACATCGGCGATATCAGCGGCCGTTCGTTGCAGCGGCTGTTCATAGTGTAGATATACGGAAAAAGTTCGTGCCGCAGACGAAGCCAGCGTTTCATAATCGAGCATATCTCTTCTGAAAAGAACCAAGGCTCTTTACGGAAAAAGTCATTCTGGCTTGAGTGCAGGCGATTTATCGGTGAGAAAACGCCGAACTGCAGCCACCGCAAAGAAAGTTCCTCATCGTGATATCCGTCACAATGTCCGCCTATATCGTGGCTCCACCACGAGTAGCCGATATTCGAAGCGGTTGCGGTGAAATACGGCTGAAATTTAAGCGAATCCCACGTTGTTATTGTGTCACCCGAAAAACCTACAGGATAGCGGTGACTGCCTACTCCGCTGTAACGCGAGAAAAACATCGGGCGCCTGCCGTTGCGCGAAATATCAAGTATGTGCAGATGGTTGAGCATCCAAAGCGGGTCAACATCTTCGCGTTCGTCTGTTTTTACGCCGTCTTTATAATAGCGCTTGCCCTGTTGCCAATCCATCCACCAGAAGTCGACGCCGTCCTCCTCGTAAGGGTGGTGCAGGATATCAAAATAACTGGCCATATGCTCCTTTGAGATAATATCAAGGGGCACACGCTTACCGCTCGACGGGTCGATGCCGTATGCCTCAGCCATCTGAGGATACATTTCCTCATGTCGGCAGACACCATCAGCCGGATGCAGATTTAGTGATGTCTTCAAGCCGTACTTTTTATGAAGTTCGCTCAAAAACATCTTGTGGTCGGGAAAAAGTTTCTTATTCCATGTATAGCCTGTCCAGCCTCTGCTGTAATAAGGGTCATC
>CAYYGY010000048.1:0-6307 GCA_964471735.1 uncultured Eubacteriales bacterium | reverse complement strand
AAGGGAGGACGAGGTGCCGGTCGGTGCGGTTGTAGTCAAAGACGGCGAGATAATCGGCAGAGGACGTAACCGCCGTGAAACAGGTAAGAACGCGCTTGCCCATGCGGAGATAGAGGCTATAAACGAGGCGTGTGTAAACCTAAAAAGCTGGCGGCTTGAGGATTGTGAACTTTACGTTACGCTTGAGCCCTGCCCGATGTGTGCCGGCGCGATAATAAACGCACGACTCAAAAGAGTCGTGTTCGGTGCGTCGGATAAAAAAGCCGGCTCGGCAGGCTCGGTCATAAATATGTTCGACTTGCCGTTTAACCATCGACCGAGGATATCGGCAGGAGTGGGGGAGGAAAGATGCTCGACCATTCTCAGCGACTTTTTCACCCGTTTGAGAAAAGATAAAGAGGATTGATTTTATGACACAAGATGAATTAAGAGCAATTGAACGACCTATTAAAAGAGATTTTTCGCGGGTCGGCTTCGGTGTAGCGGCACTGTTTTGCGTGTGGATATCGGCTTATATAATTATCACTTCGGTCGCCGCCTTGCTTGCCCCGCAGATAACAAATTCTGCTTACTTTTCGTTTGCTGTCAATATCATATCTCTGTATTTAATTGCCGTGCCGGTGTTTCTTATTATAATAAGAAAGGTCAGGCCCAGAAAAATACCGACTGCCACGCTTGGCTTTGGCACTTGGCTTGTAATCTTTATAATTTGTATGGCGCTTAGCCTTGTCGGTGCCTTGATAAGCAATTATATAATGATGTTTTTCGATACACTGGTGCAAGGGCAGAGCACAAATGTCGTTGAAGAAGCGCTTAGCTCGACGCCGCTTATCTGGTCGGTGATAAACACTGTCATAGTGGCCCCGATAGGTGAAGAGCTTATATTCAGAAAGGCTTTGTGTGACCGCCTCAGCCGTTACGGCGAGGCGTGCGCCGTTTTGATATCCGCACTGATGTTTGCAGGCTTTCACGGCAACCTTTTCCAATTTGTATATGCGTTTTTGCTTGGGTTAGTCTTTGCCCACGTTTATTTGAAGACGGGAAATATCCGTTACACCGTATATCTTCATATGGCGGTAAATTTTATGGGCGGCATACTGCCAACTCTGGTTATGGATTATGTAGGCAGTGATTTTTTAGCCAACCTTCAAACAAATGACACAGATTTCATTTTAGGTCATTTACCGCAGATAGCTGTAATGCTTGTTTACAGTCTGTTTGTCTACGGTATAATGATAACGGGAATCATTCTTTTGATAGTTTTCAGAAAGAGGATAACATTCAATCAAACCGAGATAATGATTCCTCGCTCAAGGGTGCCGTCTGTGATGGTAGCAAACGCAGGTATGATAACTTTTATCGTGATAATTTCTCTGTATATACTGTATACTCTTTTTGTGAACGCCCTGTTGTGAGGACGTTCACTTTTTTTGTAAAAAATGCTTAAAAAGGATAAAAATCATATTGAAATTATTATACTTTGTTGTTATAATTAAACAAAGCAACCAATCTTAGGCTGTTGATATTTTTCCAAAATTAAACATATCTCTTTGCATTATGATGGGTTAACTGTACAAGCACCGTCATATAATGTGATTGCCGAACAATTTGTCAGAAGGTAATTTGTGTCAGTTTACTATATTTGGTTTGTCATTGATGTCGAAAATGACGAAAAATGTAAAATGTTTGTAAACAGGGTATAATAATTGTTTGATTTGTGGTAAAATGATTCGACATAGTGATACAATTTTGTACATATTATGACTACGCTTATCCGTTTTTGCCTGAAACAAAGGCCGAGCACGGATTTTTGGCGTTGTCAGTGTAAAAGGTTTGCCTTGCGTCCTGCAACCGCATCGCAGACCGTATAAATAGTCAGAAGGGGAAATGCTGAATGAACAAAAAACGAGTGATTTCATTCTTGCTCGCATTGCTGATGGTATCGACGATGATACCTATGCTGTCGGCTTCAGCGGCAGACGGTGAAGAAGTCGTTGCTGAAGAAACGACTTCGGTCGAAACTGATAAAAGTTCATCTAATGAACTCAGCGGACTCAGCTATTACGAGTATCTCGAGGCGCACAAGGATGCCGTGACAGATGTTGATGATGTCGAGATCGATGTCTTGAACTATGTCGGTACTGAGGGCGTCGTGACAGAAAACATAAAGGATGATGACGGTGTTGCCTATGACGCTGCAAAGCTTGTTGTAGGCGGAGATATCGAGTGGACTATTTACGTTCCCGAATCCGGTATGTACAATATGTCTGCCATATTTATGCCTATCGTAGATAAGCCCATCAACGCAGAGGTGCGTATTTATATCGATGGCGTCACACCGTTTACCGAAGCGACGGCAGTTACCTTCGGACGTATATGGACTGACAGTTACAGCGAAAATGCACAGTTCAACGAATACGGACATAATGAAGACGCTTCCGGAAATGAACTTTCACCGGACTCGGTGGAGGTATCACGTTGGACGGAGTATATCTTACACGACAACGATTATATGACCGATGCGGATTTCCTCTTCTACTTTGAAGCAGGTGAGCACACGATTCGTTTCAAGGCTCAGCGTGAGTCGATAGCGTTTGCCTCGCTTAAGCTGACAAAGCAGACTTCATACATAACATATGAGGAGTATCTCGCCCTTCACTCAGACGCTGAAATATACACCGGCGATGTTATAAAGTTTGAGGCGGAAAACTCATATGAACACTCTGAGCGTAACCTGACGATGTGGTCTGACTACTCGTCAGCATCAACCTCGCCGTGCCACTATTCACAGATACGCCTGAACACCATCGGCGGCGAAAGCTGGAATAAAGTCGGCAAGTGGATATCTTGGGAGGTTGAGGTCGAGCAGGACGGCCTGTACGCAGTTTCTTATAAATACTTGCAGAACTATGTTCGCGGATTTAAGGTCTACCGTACGATAACTGTCGACGGTGAAGTTCCGTTTGCAGAGTTTGATACAGTTTCCTTTGATCCCAATACAAAGTGGACCAACTATACCGTCAGCAACAGTGACGGTGAGGCTTACTACATTTATCTTACCGCCGGTGAGAAACATGTTATCAGGCTCACGGCGACGCTTGGACCGTTGGTTGACTCGTTGCAGTCGTTGCAAAATTGTATCAACGAACTTAACAATGATTATCTTCAGATAATTGCTGTAACCGGTACGTCGCCTGACACCTTGCGTGACTATGACCTTGACCGTGAGATCCCGACCCTTATAGACAGCTTTAAGTCGGTAAATGAAGAGCTTAAGCTAATCAGCGAGGACCTTGCAAACTTCAACGGCGGTTTGTCGGGCGGTATGTCAGCGTTTATTGAGGTTATGACAAAGCAGCTCGATAAGTTTATCAAGAATCCTCTTGAAATAACAGAAGAGCTTAATGCTTATAAGACAAACATTTCCTCTCTTTCGGATATGCTCAGCGATATGAGCAATCAGTCACTGTTGCTTGACTCGTTCTATTTGGGCGGAGAGAAAGACTTGCCTGAAACCGGCGTTTCGTTTTGGGAGTCATTCAAATTTACTGTTTTGGGCTTCTTCGCATCGTTCTCGACCGACTATAACGCATACGGTAACAATTATGCGGATAGCTCAGAGAGCACTTACGTTTGTGAGCCTATCACTGTTTGGATGTCTTCGGGACGTGACCAGTTTAACGTACTTAAGACTATCATCGACGACAAGTTTGTTCCCGAATATAATATTCCTGTTGATATGAGCCTTGTTCCTGTCGGAAGTGCGCTTACACAGGCGATACTTGCAGGAATAGGACCCGATGCGTGCTTGTACGTTGACGATAGTACACCGGTCAACTATTCGATGCGTGGCTCGCTTGAGGATATGGACCAGTTTAACGCAGAGAATCAGTACGATTCAGAGGGCAATCTCAATTACAGATACACCTTTGAAGAGGTTAAGACTTGGTTCTATGACTCTGCGTTTATTCCGCTTAAGTACTTTGACGGCAAAACATACGGTTTGCCGCAGACTCAGGAATTCCAGATGATGTTCTACCGCGAAGATATACTTAACGAACTCGGTATTGATGTTCCTGAAACTTGGGAAGATCTCAGAAACAGCCTGACCATAATCCAGCGTGAGAATATGAATGTCGGTATAAACAGCGTAGCGCTCAATACCTACCTCTATCAGGCGGGCGGAACGTTCTATAATGAAGACCTTACTGCCACAGAACTGACAACTCAGGTAGCGGTTGAAGCATTCGATACATATACCAGTTTCTACACCGATTACGGTGTCGAGCTTTCATACAATGCACTCAACCGTTTCCGTTCAGGCGAATATCCGATAATCTTTGAAAGTTACAGCTTCTATAACAACCTTAATGTCGGTGCACCCGAAATCAAGGGCTTGTGGAAGATGACTGCTATCCCCGGTACAGAGAGAGAAGACGGTACTATAAGTCATGCAAGCACGACCCTGGGTACAGTTTGCATTATGCTTAAGGGCTGTGAAAACAAGAATCAGGTTTACGACTTCCTGACTTGGTGGGTAAGCGCTGATACACAGGCCTCCTACGGTAACAATATCGAGGCAAGGCTTGGCGCAGGCGGACGTTATACCACTGCAAATAAGGAGGCGTTCGATATGCTTCCTTGGTCATATGATGACGCAAATGAGATCAAGGCTGCTTGGGAACATATGACAAATGTACCCAAAATACCCGGAGACTATTACGCAAGTCGTATGCTTAACAATGCTTTCAGAGCGGTAGTTTATAACGGCGAGAATGTCCGTGAGGCACTTGTTCGTTACACTAAAGAAATTGATAAAGAGTTGATTCGTAAACGAGAACAGTACGGCGTAGATGAGATCGTCGCCGCTGCAAACGCAAATTAGTAATCAGGGGAGGAAAAAGAATTGGTTACCAAGAAAAAGAAAAAATTGGGCAATACCGGTGCTGCAACCTTCTTTATGATTGCTCCCTGGGGAATACTCTTTACGGTATTCATGCTCATTCCCGTTCTAGTAGCTATTATATTCAGTTTTACATACTTCGATATGCTGAATTTCCCTACTTTCAACGGCGTTGAAAACTACATTCGCCTCTTGTTGGATGATGACGTTTTCACAATATCATTTAAGAATACGATAGTAATCGCTATCGTTACCGGACCGGCAGGATATATCATCAGCTTCGTAATCGCTTGGTGTATATGCGAGTTCAAGCGCGGCTTGCGTTCAGTGCTTACGCTGTGTTTCTACGCTCCTACACTTTCGGGCAGCGTATATGTTATTTGGAACTACATATTCAACGGCGACTCATACGGACTTATCAACTCACTGCTTATTGAGTGGGGACTTATCAGTACACCGATACAGTTTACAACGAATACGAAATACACAATGATGGTCGTATTGGTAGTAATGCTGTGGCAGAGTACCGGTCAGGCGTTCCTTACCTTTGTAGCAGGCTTGCAGTCACTCAATCCCGAACTTGCTGAGGCAGCTTCAATAGACGGTATCAAAAACCGCTGGCAGGAGCTTATATATGTAACCTTGCCGCAGATGAAGCCGCAGCTTATCCTCGGTGCCGTTTTCGCAATATCAGGCGCATTCGCTTGTGGCGCAGTTAACGAAACGCTCACCGGCAACCCGAGTACAGACTATTCTACCCACACGATTTTGTTGCATATGAAAGACTATGCTTTCACCCGTTTCGAAATGGGCTATGCGTGCGCGATTGCGATTGCGTTGTTTGCGATAATGCTTATCTTCTGGTTCCTCGTAAACAAGGTGTTGGCACGCTGGAGTACGGATTAAGGAGGTGGCACAAAAATGGTGAAAAACAAACATCTTAACCCCGACGCAACATACAGTAAGAAGTTTCTTCGTATGCGCGGCGGAAACAAAAAGAAGATAAACCGCTCTATCGGCGGAAACATAGCAATGTTTATCTTCTTGATTTTAGCCGGCTTATTTATGGTGCTACCTCTCTACTATACTGTAATTACTGCATTTAAGCCGCTCAACGAATTGTTCATTTTCCCGCCGAAGTTCTATGTAGTTAACCCGACAGTGGGTAACTTTATAGATATGGCACGCTTGATCTCAGGCTCTCGAGTACCGTTCTTGAGATATGTGTTCAACAGCGTTGTCATAGCGGTTTTCGGTACAGTGCTCAACATTATTATCGGTGCTATGGCGGCCTATCCCTTGGCAAAGCACAAGTTAAAATTAAGACATGCGCTTTATCAGATAGTTGTCTATGAGATGCTTTTCAGAGCAAACATCGCATGTCTGCCATGCTTTTCAGCAGGA
>CAYYGY010000047.1:0-6365 GCA_964471735.1 uncultured Eubacteriales bacterium | reverse complement strand
ATCCTCATGCATATTATCGCCAACAGCATAATGTTTTTGATAAAGCTCTCTTTTTACAAGTACAGATGAGTTCGACACAAGGTTTTGCTTTAGCAACTCACGGTGTGTCAGCATGTCCGGAACATGCATCTGCCAATCTAGTTTATTACCGTCATCATCCATAAAAGCAGAGCCTGTGAAAACCAATTTTGCACCCGTGCTGTTTGCAAGTGATATCTGCTTCTCAAGTTTATCCGGTGTCCATGCATCATCGCTGTCAAGCACCGCTATCCACTCGCCGCGAGCAGCTTCCATACCAATCTTTCTGCTGATTGAAACACCGAGGTTAGTTTCGTTTTCGAGCAACCGAATACGATTATCTGTTTCCATAAAATCGCGAACAATCTGCGATGTACTATCCTTGGAACAATCGTTAATTACTAACAGTTCCCAGTTAGTATAATTCTGTGCAATAACTGACCCAATGCAGGTTCCTATCGTTTTCTCGGCGTTATAAGCGGCCGTTATAATGCTTACACACGCAGGTTTTTCGCCCATAGGCTCAAATCCTCCTTGCAACTCAACATTTTTACTTGGCACCGTCGTGGGTAAATACGACTGCGACCGTTTTGAATATTATTTTTATATCAAGCCAAAAAGAGCGTTTTTTTATGTACTCTACATCCAGAAGGATCTTTTCCTCAGGCTTTAAGTCATATCCGCCGTTTACCTGCGCCAAACCTGTCAAGCCCGGTGTCACCTTAAGCCGCTCATGAAAACCGTGTATATATTTTTCAAATTCGTTGTAAAACACTTCACGCTCAGGTCTTGGGCCCACCAACGACATATCACCTACGAATATACACCAAAGCTGCGGCAACTCATCAAGTCTGCTCTTGCGCAAGAACGAGCCGAAGGGTGTAATCCTCGGATCGTCGTCTCCCGCCGACCACTGCGCTCCGCCAACCTCTGCGTCAACTCGCATCGAACGGAACTTGACCACGTTGAATTTCTTGCCGTTTAATCCAAGCCTTTCCTGAGAATAAAACACAGGGCCCTTCGACGTAAGCTTGATTATCAAAGCTATCACTGCCATAGGCAACAGCAATATAAACAAGGCAAAACCCGAAGCAACAATATCAAGAAACCTCTTAAAAAATGCATACCCAAGCCCCGTACGAACTTCACCAAGCGATTCAACATAGTACTCCCCTGTTTTCTCAAACGGGAGTATGACCGTGTTAACTGTTTCGGTCGCATCATCAACCGTGATGACGTTTTCAGTTGCAAGCATATCAACCATGCTATTTTTCTCCTAATATATGTACTATTGTGAGAAATTTACAAATAAGCACAATAACTCACGATAAAAATTATACCATATTTTATAAATTTGTCAATCAAATACATTTATCAAATGAGTGCCTTTTTTGTAATTATTTTCAAGCGCGGCAATAAACCCAAAAAAAATCCTGTGCTGAGTTTAGCACAGGATTTTTTTAGAAGAACGATATTTGGTTTGAATCGGGCAAAAAGTCTAAGACGTGAAGGTCTGTAAGTGCCGCGACCAGTGATTTTCCCAGTCCGCCGTGTGTGATAAGTTCGTCCTTCGACATATATCCGCCCTCTCGCTTGGCAGCCTCGGCAATCTGCTCTGCGGCGCTGCCTCCAACTCCGTTGATGCTTGAAAACGGAAGTCTTATCTTACCGTCCTCGACAAGAAACAAGTGTGCGTCAGACTTATAAAGGTCTATGGGTAAAAGTTCTATTTTTCTGGCCATCATTTCGTTGACTATCTGCAAGGAAGCATACTTTGAATTATCCTTTGCGGTGGCTTCCTTGCCCTTTGCCTCTATCTCGTGCATAAGCGCCTTTACAGCCGCTCTGCCTCCCTGCAAGGTCTTTGCGTCCAGATCTTCGCTGCGCACGCTGAAATAAGCGGCGTAGTATTCAACAGGCCTATGCACCTTATACCAGCCAAGCCGCAAAGTAGATATCATATAAGCCGCCGCGTGTGCTTTCGGGAACATATACATTATTTTTTCGCAGCTGCCTATGTACCATTCAGGCACATCGTGCTCTCTCATAACGGATTTCATTTCGTCCCACTTATCAGCAGGCATCTTGCCCTTGGCCACCATACCTTTACGGACTTTTTCCATTATATTGAACGCCGTTTTCGGGGGAACGCCCTTGTGCATAAGGTAGGTCATTATGCTGTCACGGGTTCCGATAACCTCTGAGATAGTGCAGGTGCCGTTTTTGATGAGTTCCTGAGCGTTGCCCAGCCAGACATCAGTTCCGTGCGAGAGGCCTGCTATCTGCAACAGGTCAGAGAACTTTGTAGGTCTGGTTTCCATCAGCATTCCGCGCACAAAGCCGGTACCGACCTCAGGCAGTGAGAACGTTCCTGTCTGCGAATCAATATCCTCCGGCGTTACACCGAGCGCCTCTGTAGACGTAAACAGACTCATTACGTCAGGGTCACTCATCGGCACGCCCATTACGGGGATACCGGTAAACTGCTCGAGATACTTATATATCGTCGGCACGTCGTGCCCGAGTATATCAAGTTTAAGTATCGTATCGTGGATAGAATGGAAGTCGAAATGAGTCGTCTTGGTGTCGGAATTTACATCGTCTGCAGGGTGCTGTACCGGACAGAAGTCATAAACATCAAACTGCCTCGGCACGACGACCATGCCGCCGGGGTGCTGACCGGTGGTACGCTTTACGCCCGTACAGCCTATCGTCAGACGCTCTACCTCCGCCTTGTTGAGAATCAAGCCGCGTTCTTCGGCGTATTTCTTAACGTACCCGTACGCTGTTTTATCAGCAACGGTGGCTATCGTGCCGGCTTTGAAAACGTTTTCAGAGCCGAACAGGGTTTCAGTAAACTTATGAGCGTAGGACTGGTACTCGCCTGAGAAATTGAGGTCGATATCCGGAGTCTTGTCCCCGTCGAAGCCGAGGAAGGTTTCAAACGGAATGTTGTGGCCGTCACGCAGCATATCGGTACCGCACTTTGGACAGGCCTTAGGCGGCAGATCAAAACCGGATTCGTACGAGCCGTCAACGATAAACTCGCTATGCTTGCACTCAGGGCAAACATAGTGAGGCTCAAGCGGATTTACCTCTGAAATTCCCGACATAGTTGCAACAAACGACGAGCCGACCGAACCTCTTGAACCGACGAGATAGCCGTGCTCGACCGAGTCGGCAACCAGTTTTTGCGCTGTAACGTACATTATGGAAAATCCGTTTTTGATAATAGAGCCAAGCTCTTTATCAAGACGTTTTTCAATTATTTCAGGCAACGGGTCGCCGTAGATCTCGTGGGCCTTCTTATATGTAACCTCCTGAATTATCTCATCAGAGCCGGAGATCACAGGAGGAAAATTTCCGTCAGGGATAGGCTTATAAAACTCGACCAAGTCGGCAATCCTGTTCGGGTTTGTTACAACGACCTCAAACGCCTTATCCTTGCCGAGATATGCAAAGTCGGACAGCATTTCTTCGGTGGTTTTAAAGTACAAGGGCGCCTGCAGGTCTGCATCTTCAAAGCCCTGACCTGCCATCAGGATGGCGCGGAATTTCGCGTCGGTCTTGTTTAAAAAGTGAACATCGCCGGTGGCAACGACGGGCTTATGCAATTTGTCGGCAAGTTTGATGATGGTCTTGTTTATAGTGTGCAGGTCTTCAACAGTCTTGAGCGTGCCGTTTCTGAGCATAAACTCATTATTACCGTCTGGCTGAATCTCAAGAAAATCGTAAAATGACGCTATGTCGAGCAACTCACCCCAAGGACGGTTTGCAAGCACTGCCTGATACAGTTCCCCCTGCTCACAGGCACTTCCTATTATCAGGCCGTCGCGGTGGTCCTTTAATACGCTTCTGGGTATTCTGGGGCGGCGGTGAAAATAATCAAGGTGTGCCTTTGAAACAAGCTTGTAGAGATTTTTTAGGCCCACATGATTGCGAGCAAGGATTATCATATGGTGCGCTCTCAACTTTTTGGGGTCATTGCCTGCAAGCGACGAGTTGATATCGGCGATATTGTCGCACCTGTGTTCAGGCTCTGTTTTCAGTTTATAAAGCAGTTTTACGAAGATCGCAGAAAGTATCGTTGCATCGTCAACTGCTCTGTGATGATTGAAATCATCGAGTTGCAAAGCCTTTGCAACTGTATCAAGTTTATGGTTAGCGATATCGGGCAGGAGCGCTCTGGCCATAGGGACTGTGTCGCAATATGGGTTGGTCAGCATCGTTCCCAGACGCATCGCACTCGCTCTCGCAAAGGACATATCAAACTGAGCATTATGCGCTACTAACAGGCGGTCGCCGATAAACGAAAAGAATTTCGGCATTATCTCGTCCTCGTCGGGAGCATCTTTTACCATTTCATCAGTTATTCCGGTGACCTCGACCACTCTGGCCGGTATCGGCATATGCGGATTGACCAGTGACGAAAATGTATCAACGACCTCGCCGTTTTTTACCAGAACAGCGCCTATTTCCGTAATCCTGTCATTGACAGGGCTAAAGCCGGTGGTTTCAAAATCAAATACAATAAATTCACCGTCAAACGACTCACTGCATTCTCCGAAAACGGCAGGCACAAGGTCGTTGACATAGTAGGCCTCTACGCCGTAGATAGCCTTAAAATCGGGGTCGTTCTTGCGTATCGCGGCAACGGTGTTCATAACCTCAGGGAATGCCTGAACGACACCGTGATCTGTTATCGCAACAGCCTTATGTCCCCATTCGTGGGCGCGTTTTATAAGTGCGGACGCGTCTGCAAGGCCGTCCATCTGCGACATTTTTGAGTGCAGATGCAACTCGACACGCTTATGCTCCGCACGGTCAGTTTCAACATATTTATCGACTGAGGCTATCATCGTTGGGTTAAAAACATAGTCGTTTTCGTATTTATCATTCTCAAGCGAGCCTTTGAGCAAAAGGCAGGTGCCGTTTTTGACGCTGCCCAACCATGCGGCCTCTCCAACCGGCAGATACATCTTTGCCTGAGTTGAATTTGTATAATCGGTAAGGTAGATATTGACCCTCAGCTTGTCCCCTGCACGGGTGGGATTGGTGTCGACCTTGAATACCTCGCCCCAAATAACGCAATTGCCCAAATCGGGTGACAGGTTATTTATAGGGGTCGGGGTGCCTTTGATCTTACCGCTGCCGCTAAAGCGCGACCAAAGAAGTCTGGCAGTTTCGAGAAATATTGGCAAGCCGTCTGTCGGCGGTGCGGTATGCACGACCTTCTCCGCTTTTTTCTGAGATGCCTCCAGCACTTCGGGCGGCACGACCACCTCTTTTGCCTCCAATTCGCCAGAAAACCTGACTTTGACCTGTGCTGAAAACAGGCTCAATATCAATTTTTCAAGCTTTAGGTCAATAGAATCCAGCGTGCTGATACCGCCGTTTGCCAATTTTATGTCAACCTCGTTTTCCTTGACGGAAACGGTGCAGTTATTGAAAACGCCCTTGAGCGCTGCGTTGCCCAAAGCAAGCTCGTCTATAGCGAAGTAAACCGCTTTTTCACCGAAAAGGTCGGGCGCAAAGGTGACAGTGCGTTTGATACCGTTAAGGCGCAGGCCGCTTTTTAAAACGGAAATGAGGTTTTCGTACCACGCATGGTCAACGAGGCAATTAAACTCCAGACCGATAGTCAATTCTCTATCAGCCTTATTTATCGCAACAGATGTTACTATCACTTTTTCCGTGTCGTTTCCAAGCGAGGAATAATCGATTATCCCTCTGAAAACTTCTGAAAAAGGCATTCTTTTCAAACTGTTACATCCTTTCTATTTCTTCTATGAGTTCATCTATGAGGCGGTCTTCGCTGACTTTTCTGATGATCTCGCCTTTTTTTATCAGAACTGCGCAATGCTCTCCTCCTGCGATGCCGATATCGGCTTCCTTCGCTTCTCCGGGTCCGTTGACCACACAGCCCATTATTGCCACCTTCAGGTCTTTTTGGCAATCAGCAAGACGGCGCTCGACCTCTTTCACGATCTCGACCGCGTTGATCCTCGTTCTTCCGCAGGTGGGACAGGAAACAATGGTTATCCCCTGTTTTCTCAGCCCGACGGCTTTCAGTATATCTATGCCTGCCTTGACCTCTTCAACAGGGTCGTCGGTCAGCGACACCCTTATTGTGTCACCTATGCCCGAAAGCAGCAGTCCTCCTACCGCGCACGCAGACTTGATTATGCCGTTTCGCAGAGTACCCGCCTCGGTAACGCCGAGATGAAGAGGATAACTGCACTGCTCGGCTATAAGCCTATAGGCATCGAATGTGTTAACAGAGTCAGACGATTTTATTGAGATTACGATATCGTCAAAATCAAATTTTTCAAGCAGTGATGCGTGGT